>DAONFJ010000120.1:0-8186 GCA_035403545.1 Spirochaetota bacterium | reverse complement strand
GAGAAATCCTTCTCCTCTATAAATGTACCGGGGGTGTGCCTGACATATTTTTCAAGCAGCGGACGTATCAGAGTTTTCCACTTTGTATCTGAGTCAATAGTCAGTATCCATTCCTCACCGGGATGTTTAAGCCATGCTCCATGCTCGGCAACAAGAGTAAGATTTTTATTTTTGTTAAAATACTTTTCAAGATAAACCTTTCCGCGGCCGCTTATAATTACTATTTCATTTTCATCTTTAGCGGCTATGCTGTCCAGTATTGCGTACAATTCATCATCCGGTTCGGCATCCTCGGGCTTTGACTGGAAATTGACAAGCGTACCGTCATAATCGAGAAGGAGTATCCTTGAATCTGACTTTTTATAGTCATCGAGTATCTGATTCTGAATTTTTCTGGTGAGAATTATCTTTTCGTATTTGCCGCTCACTTCGCCGGAATTATTAAGCTTCGTGATAAAATCATCAGCCCATCTGAACACGTCATAATCCTTTACCCTTTTTTTTATCTTCGTTATTCTTTCTATACGTTCGCTTTCAGGCATTTCAAGTGAAAGTTTTATCGCATCAGCTATGCCGGCCCTGTCGTTGGGATTTACGATAATCGCTTCCCCCATCTCTTCGGCAACACCGGCCATCTCGCTTAATATGATTACTCCGTTTTTAACAGTCTGTGCCGCCGCGTATTCTTTTGCTATCAGGTTCATGCCGTCACGGAGAGGGGTCAAAAGAGCTACATCAGCCTGATTATAAAACGCGAGCAGTGTATTCATGGGGATTGACCTGTACATATAGCTGATTGGAGTCCATGAAATTGTAGAAAATTTTCCGTTAATATTTGCTATCAGTCTATCAACGTCATTCTTAAGATTACGGTACAGTTTTATCTCGGATCTTGTGGGAACAGCTACAAGGATCAGTATAACTTTTTCGTGATAATCTGGATTTTTTTCAAGGAAGAGTTTAAATGCTTCAAGCCTTTGCAGTACCCCTTTGCTGTAGTCAAGGCGGTCTATCGAGAGGATAATCTTCATATCACCGGTTTTATTTTGAATATTCTGTATCTCTTTTTTTATCCCCACCTTGTTAAGGGCAGAGTATTTATTGTAATCTATACCCATTGGAAATACATCGGCTTTGACCATTCTCTCTTTCAGATCTATTTCGCCGAAGGTGTTTTCATTTCCGCATATCCGGAGAACGCTGCTGAGAAAATGCCTGTAGTAGTTATAGGTATGAAATCCTACAAGATCGGCACCAAGCAGACCTTTAAGGATTTCTTTTCTATAGGGGAGAAGTCTGAATACTTCAGATGAAGGAAAAGGTATATGGAGAAAGAAACCGATCTTTACGTCGGGCAGTTTCTCCCGGATCATCTGCGGGAGGAGCATCAGGTGGTAATCGTGTATCCAGATTGTGTCTTCGCCTGATGCGTTTTTAAGCACCTCTATGCAGAACTTTTTGTTTACTTCTTTGTACGCAAGCCAGGTATCCTCGGAATAACTTGTGTATATAGGGAAGTAGTGAAATAGGGGCCAGAGAGTATTGTTGCTGAATCCGTTATAGTATTGTTTTATATCTTCTTCGGTGAGGCTTACCGGGATGCATTTGTAATCTTTCATGAGTCTTTCCGATATATGTTCTGATTGATCTACAGGTACTTTCTCTGAAGTAAGCCCGCTGAATCCGACCCATGTAAAAGCGCTTTTAGTGCTGTACGATGATAGTCCGGTTGCAAGGCCACCGGAGCTGTGAGTGAAGGATACTTTACCACCGGATGATGTAACTGTTGCAGGCAAACGGTGTGATACTATGATTAATTTCGGATGTTTATCTTTTTCTTTATTCAAACAGACCTCGTAAATTTAATCTATTAAAATAATATTATTGTAAAAATCCAATGCAAACCTTTTTTTATAAAATATTAAATAGATATAAATTGAAATCAAAGAAGGAATTCCGACATACTTATATCATCGAGTGTTTTATAATAAGTTTCTATAATATCCCTGTGGTTTATTATGCCGATAAATTCTCTGTTAGCAGCCGATTTAACTACTGGAATATTTTCAACATTAAATTCCCTGATCTTCTCTATCGCAAGTGAAACCGGATCGTTCTCATCTACCGGTGGAATCTCTATTACAAGGTCGCCCGCTATAAGCAGATCGCAAAGGTCGTTGTCGAGCAGAGTCTGACGTACATCTTTCAGTGTAATAACGCCAACAAGCTTTTTATTCCGGTTAACGACAAAGACATCTCCATATTTTGCATCTATTATTATACTGACAACTTCTTTAAAAGGTGCGGTGTAATCGACTACATTCATATCTTTCTGCAAGATCGAACCTACCGTCATTTTTCTGAAAATATCAAGGTCACCCTTCTTGGTCACATCTATATTTTCATCAAGAAGTGCCAGAGTGTATTCGTTCCCCTTTCTGTGATACAAAATTGCAAGATGTGAAATAATTGCCACGAGCATCAGGGGGAGGATAAAATTATAATCGCTGGTGACTTCAAATACCAGCAGAATTGAAGTAAGTGGAATTGAGTTTATACCGGCTAAAACTCCACCCATACCGACAAGTGCAAAAGCTACAGGATCAAGAGTTGTGTTAAAAACCATATTTGATGTAACTGCCATAAGATATCCCAGGAAAGTACCAATACTTAATGCCGGGGCAAATGATCCGCCGAACGCACCTGCCTGAAGGAAAAGTGCCAGGAAAATAACTTTTAAAATCAGGAGCTGAAGAACCTGTATCGGGAGAATTTGTCCCTGCAGAACCTTGTTGATAGCAATATAACCTATACCGAAAAGATCATATTGATATACAAGAAAAAACCCGAAAACAAGCGCAACCGGAAGAAGTTTTAGAAAGGGATTATGAATCTTAAATTTTTCGTTAAATAGCATTTTAAAGAATTCAGAAAAATTAAGATAGATAATTGAAATGATACCACACAGAACACCCAGCAGAATGTAGTACGGATAAGTATATAAATCACCTATGGAATAGGACGGTATGACGAAGATTTTATGATTGCCCAGGACTGTGCGTGAAAGAATATCCGCCATTACTGCCGCTATAATCAGGGCACTGAGTGCCCTGTTTTTTAGATCATTAAGAAGTATAACTTCAATACCGAAAAACACACCGGCTATCGGTGCGTTAAATACGGCTGAAATCGCGGCGCCACCACCTGCTGCTGTATACATGATTACATCATTGCTTTTATGCCTGAACAGCTGTGACATGTATGAGCCGATGCCGCTTCCTATCTTTGCGGAAGGTCCTTCGGGTCCGAGAGGGGCACCTGTACCAATAGAGATTATAGGTGCGATAAAGTGAAACAGTGTTTCTTTAAGGGGTATGAATCCCTTTCGTATTATTATAGCCTTGATTACACTTATAACACCTTTTTCTTTTGCGATTGAAGGGTAGAGCCATGTAAGAAGAGATGTAAGAATCGCACCGGTGACAGGGATTAATACTATAAAAAAAACAGGGATATCATATTTTGCCCTGAAATTGTCAGGCCTGAAAAAGGTCCTGGTTATATATAAAACGTGATGAAATACAATTGCACCGCCGCCCGCAAGAAGCCCGATTATAATTGAGATGAATACATGTGAAATATATTTGGATATATCCGTGTCAAGATACGGTTGAATGCTTTTTCTTAATAAAAGCTTACCAGATGATTTAATTGATTTTCGTTTCATAATTTTCATAAAACAAAAGTGTGTTATTTTGTTCTAATATCAAGTAGTTTTTTCTGGTTATTTATGGCTATTATGCCTTTGATGCTTTGAATTTAAAATCTAATATTCAAGTTCTTTGGCTTTTGAATCTGCATCCTCCGCGTCTTTAATTAAACCAAGACTTTTGTAGATTTCCGACGCCTTTATGTAATACAGGCCGGCGACAGGTTTATTCTGTTTCCTGTATACAAAGCCGGTGTTTTTCATTAAAAGCGCGTAATCGGAATTGTTCTGAAGGCCAAGGCCGTCCATAACTGTTCTGCTTTTTATAAAGTATTCCAGGGCGCTGTCCAGATCCCCATTTCCGGCATACCACGCGCCCATGTGATTGATTAAATCAGCATAAACTGATGTCTTCTGAAGATCCAGGCTCTCCATGATAGTTTTACTCTTTGTGTAATATTCCATTGCGTTTTCGGGATCATCTTTTTTGCTGTATATAACGCCGATGTTCATCATTAAAGCGGCATAACCTGCTGTATTCTGCTGCTCGAGGATATCCATAATTGTTTTACTCTTTACATAATATTTCATAGCACCGGAAGAATCTCCATTGATGCTGCATATGATGCCGATGTTCATCATCAGAACGGCATAGGCGGAAGTTGACTGCAGTCCCAGGTTTTCAATAATTGTCCTGCTTCTGGTATAATATTCCATGGCACTTATAAGGTCGCTCTTTTTATAATACACAATGCCGAAGTTCATCATTAAATCGGCATAGCCGGATGTATTCTGCAGCTCCAGGCTCTCCATGATAGTTTTACTCTTCATGTAATGTTCCATAGCCCCGGCCTGATCCCCTTTGTTATTGAACACAATTCCGAAGTACATCATCAAATCAGCATAAACTGATGTCTTCTGAAGCTCCAGGCTGTCCATGATTGCTTTACTCTTCAGATAATATTTCATGGCGCTGTCAGGGCTCCCTTTGCTGCCGCGTGCTATGCCGAAGTTCATAATCAATTCGGCATAGCCGGAAGTATTTTTGAGCTCCAGGCTGTCCATGATAGTTTTACTTTTTACATAATATTCCATAGCGCCGGTATGATCGCTTCTGCTGCCGGATACTATACCGAAGTTCATAATTAATTCAGCATAACCGGAAGTATTCTGAAGCCCCAGGCTATCCATAATTGTTTTACTCTTTATGTAATAATCCGCTGCACTTATAAGGTCGCCATTTTTGTAATACACAATGCCGAAGTTCATCATTAGAACAGCATAGGAGGAGGTATTCTGAAACTGGAGGCTGTCCATGATAGTTTTACTCTTAATGTAATAATCCATGGCGCCTGCAAGGTCGCCCTTTTTATAATATACAATGCCGGTGTTTAACATTAAAACTGCATAAGCGGAGGTTTCCCTGAGCTGAAGGTTCTCAATTATTGTTTTACACTTTAAGTAATAATCCATAGTGCTGACAAGATCGCCTTTTTTATAATACACGATGCCGATGTTCATCATTAATGCAGCATAGCCGGAAGTTTCCCTGAGGCCCAGTGTGTCCATAATTACTTTGCATTTCATGTAGTATTCCATGGCACCGGCAAGATCGCCCCTGTTCCAGCACACACCGCCGAAATTATTTATTAAAACAGCATAGCTGGAGGTTTTCTGAAGGCCCAGTGTGTCCATAATTTCCTTACACTTTAGGTAATACTCCATGGCGCCTGCAAGATCGCCCCTGTTGTCATACGCGGCACCGATGTTTAACATTAAATCAGCATAGCGGGAAGTTCCCTGAAACCCGAAGCTGTCCATAATTGTTTTGCACTTTAAGTAGTATTCCATGGCGCCGGTAAGATCGCCCCTGTTGTCAGACACGATGCCGAGCTTTAACATTAAGTCAGCGTAACCGGGAGTGTTATGGAGTTCGAGCGTATCCATAATTTCCCTGCACTTTAAGTAATATTCCAGAGCGCTTACAAGATTGACTTTGTCATCATAAACAGCGCCGATTTTCATTATTAAATGAGCATAGCCGGGGGTTTCCTGAAGGCCCATGCTGTCGCGGATTGTTTTAGCCGTCATATAAAAAGCCAGGGCGCTCTCAAGGTTACCTTTGGCCCGGTACACGTCACCAATGTTATTCATCAGGGCCGCGTAACCGGCAGTATTAGTCTCTTCGAGTTTTTTTAAAACAGCATCGGCTTTATCGAGATATTCAAGCGCCTCGCGAAAAAGATTAAGCATGTTCCCTGCCGTATAGCCGGCCTCTTTCAGGGCATCAATATAATTACTGTCAATTACAGCAGCCTGCCTGAAAAGATCCAGTGCGCCTTTGGGGTCATTATCCCGTGCGGCAAGGCCCCTGGCATAAAGCTCATAAGCCGGCATAACAGGTTTGGGCCTGTTTTTAATGAGTTCCTTTTCTTCGTAGGTGACCGCAGGGGATTCTGTACCGGCGATTTTCAGCTTTTCACTCTCACCCATAAGTGAGAAAAATATTTTATCCTGAAGATCAAATATACCTTCAATTGTTCCATCAAGCTTTATCGATTTTTTTACACCGCCGGGCTGTACTTTAATCAGCTTCACCGTTACACTTACGCTGCTGCCTGTGACAAAACAGCTCCCTGTAAATATGACATCGGCACCGGTAAAATTACAGAGATATTTTAATGTTTTTTCATCGGGGAGGCCGGTCATACCGGACGCTGTTGTGTTCATGGCTTTTTTGCGGTCTTCGTTGGAGATAACCTGGACACCGGATATCCGTTCCAGGTGAGCTGTAAGGGAATCTGTAATGCCGGCAGGGAGCCACTGGGGTTCTGCATCCCCGGTATTCTGAAAGGGGTAAACAAGGACACGGATTTTACGTCCGGCATAGGCACTCTTTGAATTTACAATGATCACTGTGATCAGGAGTAATATTATTATAACTGAATGAATATTCAGCCTGTTTTTCATAAAGCCTGCCTGAATCAGCAATTTTTCATTTTATGTTTTATGAAAAGGTGAAGTATGCTGACAGATATTATTTAATATTTATTAATGTCTATGGAATAAAAACCGGATATATTACCAGATTATTTTAACGGGTTACTCTATTGTATTGTCAACGAATATTTAGGGAAATCATTCGCATGAAGCCTTAAGCCACCGCACCCCCGGAGGGGGCATTTTCGGGAGAATTTGTTCTTCACATAAAGATGCGGGTAGATTATAGCCATAGGGAACGATGCAATACTGCTGAAATTATATCTCCTGTTTATGTCGAATCATATACGAAGAGTATACGAATCATATACGAAGGAAATTGAAACAAAAACCGGGCATTTCAACAGGCAGCGCAGGCTAAATGACCGGATTTACTGTGTAACAGATCTGATTTTCCGGGATATGGCTGCTGCATGGGAACAGCCGGAATGCTCTTTGGCAGTAAGTGATTAATAATGCATTAGTATTCGGATAGCAACCTGTTAGTATCTTGAGTAAAGCCTGAGTAAAGCCTGAGTAAAGCCTGAGTAAAGCCTGAGTAAAGCCTGAGTAAAGCTTGAGTAATACCTGAGTAATACCTGAGTAATACCTGAATAGTGCTTGAATAATACTCGGGAATATGGATTGATCACAACGTTTTGTGATTCCAATATGAAAACTGGGGAAACCGGTTTTGCCTTGATTTTCAGAGGGAGGTGAAAGGATGAAGCGCTGCATTGTAATTTCCGGAATAGATCTGAAAAACAATTAAAATATCAGGAGAATTAATAATGTCTATTCCGGAAGAAAAAATATTTCCACGTACAGGTGATTCACAAACCATTTATCTGAATTCTGTTGTCACCAATCCGAATATTAAGATTGGTGATTATACAATGTACAATGATTTCGTAAATAACCCGATTGACTTTGAAAAAAATAATGTTTTATATCATTATCCTGTCAATCATGACAAACTGATTATTGGTAAGTTTTGTTCCATTGCTTGCGGCGCCAGGTTCATTTTCACCAGCGCCAACCATACTATGAAATCTCTTTCTACTTATCCCTTTCCTATATTCCGGGAGGAATACGGGCTTTCACAGATGAATGTTACACAAGCCTGGGATAATAGAGGCGATATTATTATTGGTAATGATGTATGGATCGGGTATGAGGCGGTCATTATGTCGGGAGTTCATATTGGAAACGGGGCAATTATAGGAACAAGAGCAGTTGTAACAAAAGATGTTGAGCCGTATACAATTGCCGGCGGTGTACCGGCAAAGGAAATCAGAAAACGATTTGATGATAAAACAATCGAAAAACTGCAATCCATTTGCTGGTGGGACTGGGGCAGAGAAAAACTGCATGAAAAATTAAATGATATTATGAGCGGAAAAGTGGACAGGTTATAAGTACACTCCCGCTTAATTCGAAAAGATAAAGCAGGAAAATCCGGAGGCATCAGGATGAAAAATCTTAATGCCTCTGTTTT
>DAONFJ010000119.1:6925-8528 GCA_035403545.1 Spirochaetota bacterium | reverse complement strand
AGCTTCTTAAACCGGGAAGCAGGTGTTATATAAATCAGGAACTGACAAAGTTTTTGATAATGGAACGAATAGCTAAAAGCGGAGGTTTTATCTGGACAGAAACTGCCGCTCTTTAACCGGTTCTGCTTCCTGTTATTTAATTAACAGCTGACAGCTTACTAATAGCGGATCACTGAATGCATGTGGCGCAGGCAACACTTTCAGATTAAATTACTGCCGGTGAATTCGGGATATACCATAGGGGGTGTTTATGGATTATAACTTTATTAAAACAGATATCGTTGAAGAAAAAATTGCGGTAATCACATTAAACCGGCCGGAGAAGAAGAATGCTCTTTCTATTCAGATGCGTTACGAAATTTCCGACTGCCTGAAGAAGATGGAATCCGCTCGTGAAATTGGTGCTGTCATTATAACAGGTTCGGGTTCAACATTTTCAGCAGGTTTTGATCTGAAAGAATTCTCCCAGCCTGAGTTATTTGAAGAAATTTATATTTCATCTTCCAGGTATCATAGGGACGTGTGGAATTTTAAAAAACCGGCAATCGCCGCAATTGAGAACCAGGCGCTGGGCGGCGGATTTGATCTTGCGACTCTATGCGATATTCGAATCTGTACAGAAAATGCTGTTTTTGGACATCCCGAAATTAAATTCGGCGCCCCTCCATTATTTACCCCCCTGCGATGGATTGTCGGGTACGGATCAGCACGTGATTTGTGTTTAACCGGAAGAATAATTAATTCAAGTGCAGCCGACAAAATAGGGCTTGTAAGTGAAATTGTTAATATCGATATAATTGAACGCGCGGTACAGATAGCTAAATCAATTTTAGAAGCGCCGATGTCGACTTTGATAACTGCAAAGAATTATATGAATAATAACGCGAATTTAGGTTTTGAGGAATCCTTTGTAATTGAACATGATAACCTGTTTATTTCACGAATTAATAAGTTAAAAAATAAATGTTGAAAGCGCGGTATCTTTTATCTCTACGCCGCTCAGGATGATTGAAGGTATTGCAGGTCTGTTCAGCTACACATCCCGGGAGAAAATTAAAGAATGGACAAAGATGAACTGGGAAGATTATATCCTGTATATTTGTCTGATTATGATACCAATTGGCCGGTGCTATTCAGTAAAGAAAAAGGGATTCTTAAAAGCATTTTCAGTGCTGATTTAAAAATTGAACATATCGGAAGTACAGCTGTAGAGGGCTTATCAGCAAAACCGACAATCGATATTTTAATAGAGAAACCGCACGGCATGGATGATGAAGAGATTATAAATAAAATGGCCGGGAACGGGTATATCCATATGAAAGAGCAGGACAGTCATCTGATGTTTGTCAAAGGATACAGCCCTGCCGGCCTTGAAAAAGAATCTTACCATATCCACATGGGGCCATTAGATCAGGACTGGCTCTGGGACAGAATATATTTCAGGAATTATTTAATACACAATAATAGTGAAGCGCGAATTTACGAGAAACTTAAGAAGGAATATGCATTAAATTACCGGTATGACAGAGAGGCATATACCGATGCCAAAGCAGAATATATAAAAATGATTACAGAAAAAGCAAAGTCTGAATTGCAGTAAACG
>DAONFJ010000119.1:0-6825 GCA_035403545.1 Spirochaetota bacterium | reverse complement strand
AGCAGAATATATAAAAATGATTACAGAAAAAGCAAAGTCTGAATTGCAGTAAACGATCTTAATTACGGAATCTGTGGAGAAATAATCAGGTAAAGTAAACTGTTGATATTTTGCCTGCACAAAAAAACCCCATAAAGGGGTTTTTTTGTGCCGGCATCTGGATTATAATACTAGTTCGCTTTTGCGTCGCAATCTGAATTGCATTTGTCTTTTGCAACATTACATGCAGCTTTCTTTGATTCACTTTTGCCCGCTTTTGTAATGCAGCTGTCATAAGCAGTGTTACAGCCTGATTTACATGCCGCTACTTTTGGATTTACTGTTGCTACTGTGGAAGCGCACTGAACGAGTGAAAGTATCATGACAAGTCCGGTGAGTGTTAACATTATTTTTTTCATATTTGACCTCTCTTGTGAAAATATTATTTTTATATTTGCCGGAGTCAAGCAAAAGAAGTACAGGCGGGCTAATTTATATTTATTTTTTTTAACCCTTTTTGTTTTAAACAGTAATTATACTTTAGGACGTTGAAAAATCTGACTGCCATTAATAAGCCGGAGAATTTTGCAGTGCCTGATTCCAATTTATCCGGCACCTGCGCGAAGTATTACAATAATACACCTGGAATAAAAATTTAAAAAATATCTTTTTTTTCTGATACATATCCGACTGTATGATGTCTTAAAAAAACCTGTAAAATTATTCAGGCAATATGTTAAATTCTGCGTTACCTTTAATAATCGGGTATATGCAATTTATTGGAGAATGATATGAATCCGGTTATACATTTTGAATTGCCTGCTGAAAAGCGGGAAAGAATGGCTGATTTTTATAAAAAAGCTTTCGGCTGGCAGGTACAGCTGCTGGGGCCGGAGATGGGAAATTACGTGGTGGTTACTACAGTTGAGTCTGACAAAAATGGAAGGCCTGTAAAAACCGGTGCCATCAATGGCGGATTTTATCCGAAATCTGAAGAGATGCCCGCACAATATCCATCTATAGTTATTGGAGTAGATAATATTAAAGAACATACTGAAAAAATTATTAAAGCAGGAGGGCAGATGCTCGGAGAGCCCATGGAAATTCCCGGTGTAGGATGGTATGTTTCGTTTATTGATACTGAGGGAAACAGAATAAGCATACTGCAGCCCTTAATGTCATAAAAGGAAAACCTGCGGTTTCGTGGCAATCCCGCGGGACTTATACCTTTTCCGGTATTGATTAATATTGATACCGGATGGGAAGAAAACAGTTTAAATTTTGGGAGAATAATATGGCAAATATTGTTTATATAGCTGTAAGTATTGACGGATACATTGCACGTGAAAACGGGAATCTGGACTGGCTCATAAACCTGCCGAATCCGGATAACAGTGATTATGGATTTTCAGATTTGATGGAAAGAATAGACGGCATAATTATGGGAAGGAAAACGTTTGAAGCAGTATCCGGATTTGAAAAATGGCTTTATCCGAAACCTGTTTTTGTCCTGAGCAATACATTAAGTAAACTGCCTGACGCCATATCGGGAAAAGCGGAAATCATCAGAGGAAAATTAAAAACAATCCTCAGCGGGCTAAACGGCAGAGGAATAAATAATATTTATATAGATGGAGGTATAACAATACAGAGCTTTTTAAAAGAGGACCTGATCGATGAAATGATAATAACCAGAATTCCAATACTTTTAGGATCAGGGATTCCTTTATTCACACCGGGCAACAGGGAGCTTAAGTTCGATCATTTTGAAACTGTAATTTATGATAATATGCTTGTTAAAAGCAGATATATAAGAAATCGTAATTGAAAAATATATACAGACAATGATTATACACACCGGATGTTAATGCTTTTTATCAAACAGAAAAGCCCGGTTACTCCGGAATATTTTTTTTAAAAGGTGTGAAGTATAATATGAAATTGGTAGATTTAAGCTATGAAATTGATAATGAAGTTAAGATTCATCCGTACGATTCTCCGGCTTTTTTAATACATGATAAGTTCCTTGGCGAGGATGGTTATAATAATTACCGGCTTGAGATAGGACTGCATACAGGAACCCATATCGATACCCCTATGCATCTGACTGAAAGCAAAAAATATATAAGTGATTATGAATTGAATAAATTCTGCGGCAGTGCAAAACTGATTGATGTAAGAGGCGAGGATATAATCAGTTATAAGGAAAACTACGCTGATATTATAGATGAGGATGATATCGTTTTATTCTATACCGGACATGATAAACAATATGATAAAAAAGAATATTTCATCAATCATCCGGTGATGGATATTGAACTTGCCGCATTCCTTGTATCAAAAAAAATAAAAATGGCCGGGTTTGACCTGCCGTCTCCTGACCGGTTTCCGTTTCTGATCCATAAAAAATTACTGGAAAACGGAATAATGATAATAGAAAATTTGAGGAACCTGAAAGAGCTGGCCGGCAGAAAATTTGAGTTTTACGCCTTTCCGTTGAATATAAAAGCCGACTCGTCTCCGGTGAGAGCAGCAGCAAAGATAATTTAATTTTAATTCCAGGTTATTAAACAGTTAAATTTTATTATAGAAAATATATAAAAAACTTGCACAAGTATAAATTCCTGCTTAACATATTCTCTAATGAAAATAACATCAAACATATACCAGGTAGGCGGGTCGGGCTTATCAAATCCCTCTGATGCGGCAGTCTATCTTGTCACATCGGAAAATGAATCCGCGCTCATTGATGCGGGAACGGGGAAGGGTGTAAACCGCCTGATTGATAACATAAAAACTTCCGGTGTTGATCTTTCATCAATAAGCCATCTTTTTCTGACACACTGTCACTACGACCACACCGGCGGAGCGCAAAAAATGCGGGAACTTACCGGGTGCAGCATTATCGCGCACGAACTCGACGCGGTATACATTGAAAATGGCAATTCGGAAATTACGGCCGCATCATGGTATGGAACAACCCTGGCCCCTGTTAAAGTGGATATAAAGGTAAAGGGAAACTCCCGGGATTTCACTGTCGGAGGAATAGACTTTCATTTCTATCATACTCCGGGCCATTCTCCCGGTTCATCTGTGCTCACCATAAAGTCAGATGGCCAGACTGTTCTTTTCGGGCAGGATGTACATGGCCCGCTGGACTCAGCACTCCGCTCAAACAGGCAGGATTACAAGGCTTCACTGGCATTTTTACTTACTCTCCAGGCGGATATTCTATGCGAGGGGCATTTTGGTGTAATCAAAGGAAAAGATAAAGTAACACGGTTCATTGAATCCTATTTATAAAAAATTATTGAATACTTTTTACATTCATATAATTTCTGCTAAACGCGAATTTATATTAAACTGTTCATTTTTATTACCGGGAACCGGTTGTATAATACGCGCATCAGACTGAATTTTTCGATGGTTTTTTGAACAGTTCACGAACTATATGTCCGCAGAACAATTAGTTCTTGCGGTGATAATATTATTATGAAAAATTGGTAATATGAACATTATTTGTAATTGGAATAAATACAGACTACCGTTTTAAAAAAAGATTTTTGCAGGGATTGGAGGAGTTTATGCAGTGCAAATACTGCAAAGGAAAGGATTTTGATAATTTATCATACAACTATTATGTCTGTAGAGATTGCGGTAAGATAAATTATGTTGATAAACAGGAAGATAAAAAATCCGGTCCTCTTGGCGAAATTTACTTCGCTATTGCTGCCGGTACAGTAGTCATAATCATTACAATACTTATACTTTTATTTGTCACCGCTGCAAGTAAAAGGGATAAAACACAGTCTGCACCTGCAGGCGCTTCATTATCATCAGAAAAATAATTCCTGTGATGAACAACATAGTTGTTCATAGAATTGCTCTGCGATCCTGTTACAAAACTGAACATTATTGATACTGTCAATACTTCTGATTTGCCTTACCTTAGTTAATAAATATAAAACAAAATTCTTTCTTACCCGCCTCTTTTGTAGTACGGGGTTTTTCATAAAAAAATACCGTATTGTATAAAGAAATTTATAGAGAACTGTTAAACAGTAATTTTATAAATTATCAGGAGACTGGCCATGTTAAAGCATATCTGCTGAAGGATTCTTTAAAATATAAAACTTTATTTTAACACCTGTATCCGCAGGAGTTGATTAATTGTATTATTCATTCTTGACAAAAATTAAATTATGAGATATGAATGATTAAATCCGGAAAAAATATTCAGTGGAGGTTCTATGAGAAAACTACTTGTACTTACACTTCTTTTTTTACCGGTAATGTTAACTGCCGGAGTCAACGAAGATTTTATTAAGGCTGTTAAAAAGGGTAATATAAAACAGACGGAAAAACTTCTGATAAAGGGAGCAGATATCCAGACACGGGATAAAAGTGAAGGTTTTCAATATGGCGAAACTGCCCTGATCATAGCGGCAACTGAAGGTAATCTTAATATGGTAAAGTTTCTGCTCTCAAAGGGTGCAGATCCGAATATTACCAATGAAGGATTTTCCGCATTAGGATATGCTTCCGGTTCCGGATACCTGGATGTTGTAAAAATTCTTGTTGAAAAAGGCGCTGATGTAAACGTAGTCGACGGGAACGGTTTTACTCCATTAATTATGGCCGCTGCTGACGGACATGAGGGGATAGTAACTTACCTTATTCAGAATGGAGCAGATAAAAATTATAAAAATTCTGAAGGTAAAACAGCATTAGATTATACTAAAAACAGTAATATTAAAAGTATTCTAACATCAGAATAATAAGTAAGATGTTTGAACTCATATTATAATTTAAATAAATGTTAATTTCTTAACATATATTTTAGTGTAAAATAAACAATTATATATCCCCGCCGCCGAAGGCGGCGGGGATAATAGTGAATTTTCTATTATAAAAAAGTTTAAGAATTATTCCTGAATTTAAATAAATAAAGATACCTGTTAACTATGAAAAAAGCTAAAATAATAAGATTCGGTGATCCGGTTTTAAGAGAAAAATCTCAGAATGTTACAGTCTTTCACAAGAAGCTTCACGCAACAGTTGATATCATAAAGAATACATTATCAAGTGAAGAAAATGGTGCGGCATTAGCAGCAAACCAGGTTTCAATTCCAAAAAGAATTACAGTGATAGATTATTTAAATGAATATCATGAGATGATAAATCCCGAGATTATTTCCTCATCAGGCAAACAGCTTGATTACGAAGGGTGCCTTTCATTTCCCGGTTATTCGGGTAAAGTTAACAGGGCCGAGATAGTAACAGTAAAATTTCAGGACCGTTACGGGAAAGAGATAATTATTGTACGTTCCGGCGCCATGGCAAGGTGCATCCAGCACGAAATAGATCATCTCAATGGAATATTATATATCGATAGAATGACTGATGACTTTGTATTAAGCGATGAAAATCAGTCAAAAATATCAGTGAGAGATTTACTCAAAATAACCGGTAAAAATTCCTGAGCATATATTTCAGTTTAAAAAAAATGTTTTAAGTATCAGAGCACACTTTATTTATAAAAAAATAAATAGAAAGAATGACAAAATAAAACAACATGAATCCTGAAGTAATAATTAAATCTGACCTGCGCAACATTCATGAATTACAGCCCGACGACTGGCCGGACATTGTTCCGTCATTTAAATTTTATTTTAAAAGTTCATTCTGCAAACCTATGAAAATTGAGATTGAAAACAGAATCGCAGGTATCGGGGCAGGGAACTCATTAGGCAAAACAGGATGGCTGTCGCATATTATAACCAGGCCCGAATTCAGGAATAGAGGGATTGCCGGATTGATCGTAAATCATCTCAGAAATTTACTTATAAAAACCGGCTGTGAAACGGTTTCGCTCATTGCTACAGAATCCGGTTTCCCGGTGTATAAAAAAGCCGGGTTTTCATTACAGTCTGAATATGTTTTCTTTGAACGAAAAGAACCGTTAATCAGTTTTAATAAGCCGCAAAATATAGTTCACTTTTCAGATAAGTATAAATACGATATTCTTGCTCTGGATAAAAAAATTTCAGGAGAAGACAGAAGCCGGTTACTGGCTGAAAAGTTTAAAAACTCATATTTATATCTTGAAGATGGTAAACTGACCGGATACTATATTCCCCGATTAGGAGAAGGTTTTATTGCAGCTGATAATCCGCATGCAGGAATAGAACTCACAAAATTAAGATGTTCAGTATCGAATAGATGCGTATTGCCCGGTGAAAATCATGAGGGAATCGCTTTCCTGAGAAGTCATGGATATGCAGAAATAAAAAAAGGAAGACGGATGATATACGGAAAAGAGTTTGTATGGCATCCTGAAAAAATATTCAGTAGAGTTGCAGGGAATTTCGGATAAAAATACTGAAGCCGGATTTGTAAAATGGAAATCAGGAAATATCAGAACGGCGATTTTGACCGGATGATAAAACTTCACCGTGAAGTACTTATAAAAGAAAATGTATATCGCGGAACCGGCGTATGGGAAGATGATCTGTTAAATATCACTGATCATTATTTTAACCGCCGTGGAGAATTTATTGTCGGGCTGGAAAATGATGATCTTATAGCAATGGGTGCAGTCCGGAAAATCAATGATGATACAGCCGAAGTAGTAAGGATGAGAGTCCATCCCGGTTATCAGGGGAAAGGGTGCGGAAATATAATACTGCACGAGCTCGAAAGATTTGCCATGAAGAATATGTACAAGGAACTGGTTCTGGAAACTGATGAGCGATTAGTAAATGCAGTAAAATTATATCGGAAAAACGGCTACAGTTACTGGAAAGAAGAAATGCTCGAAGGGTATAAATGCGTCTGGTACAGAAA
>DAONFJ010000118.1:0-8568 GCA_035403545.1 Spirochaetota bacterium | reverse complement strand
TTGTATTAACAGCCATTCCCTATGAAATATCCATTGAATACATGAAAAGAATGGGATTGGGTAAAATCAACCTTCTTGCAACAGAATATAAAAAAGCTGTTGTTAACAACAAAGAGATATTTACCGGTGATATTATAAGATTTATGTCCGGAAACAGAAGAAGTCTCGCAATAGAAAAAGTAATGGCCGAAATGGACTATAGAAATGATGACATTCTTTACATCGGGCGTGGCGAGGCCGGTTCCAATACATTTACAACATATAATTCCATAGCGTATAATCCGGCTGAAGGAATTCTGGGCAAAGCAAAATATTCTATTTACGGATCAACTCTCGAATCACTTCTTGTTCTTTTTAATTATGATAATGAAAATGAAGATTATCTAATGTCAGATCAGTATGAAGAAAATTTACCGTCAATGATAGTATACTCCCGCAAAAAAGAAAAATGCAGAGAGCTGATTGAGCTGGAGCTTGAGCACCGGCAGATGCAGGAAAATATAATAGGCCTTAAAATTGAACATTCAGAGGATTCATACGCGTCATTAGAGAGAGAGATTAACGTTCTCCTCGGAGCATCACTGAATATCACTCTTGTAAGAAACCTGATTTTTACGAGGATGCGGAAATACCTGGATGATCCTCAGGGGCTTGTGAAAGATATTTATTCCATAGCACGGGAAAGATATAAGAATTTTTGTACCGCTTAAGTTTATTATAATAAAAAACTTGATTAAAGCAGCGAGTTTTATTTCAATATTATTTTAGAACCGTGATTTAGTTATACAGTGCATCTAAACGTTCACATTTGAAGAACCGTGAATTAAAAAATAAATCAAAGGAGAATACAATGACATTTATTACAGACATTATAGCAAGAGAGATCCTCGATTCGAGAGGGAATCCGACTATTGAAGTTGATGTAGAGCTTGATTCAGGAGCTGTGGGACGCGCTGCAGTACCATCAGGCGCTTCAACCGGTGAACATGAAGCTGTTGAGCTTAGAGACGGCGATAAAAAACGTTATTCCGGAAAAGGTGTTCTTAAAGCAGTTACCAATGTCAATGATATAATCGCTGAAGCTCTTCTCGATATGGACGCGATGAACCAGATTGAAATCGATAACACGCTTATTAAACTCGACGGAACTCCTAACAAAGGAAATCTCGGCGCCAATGCGATTCTTGGTGTTTCAATGGCCTGCGCGAAAGCAGTATCTAATGCGCTTGATATGCCTCTGTACAGATATCTTGGAGGAGTTAACGCATGCGAACTCCCTGTTCCGATGATGAATATTCTTAATGGAGGGTCTCACGCTGATTCTAATGTTGATATGCAGGAGTTCATGGTAATGCCTGTTGGTGCTTCAAGTTTCAGGGAAGCTCTCAGAATGGGAGCAGAAGTCTTCCATGCATTAAAAGGTGTTCTTAAAGATAAAGGCTATGCTACAAGCGTAGGTGATGAAGGCGGATTCGCTCCAAGCCTTAAATCAAACGAGGAGCCCCTTGAACTGATAGTTAAAGCAATCGAACTCACAGGATTGAAAGCGGGTAAAGATGCGATGATTGCACTTGATCCGGCGGCGAGCGAGTTTTATGATACGAAGAAAAAGAAATACATTTTTTCAAAAAGCGATAAAAGCGAAAGAAGCAGCGATCAGATGATCGAATTTTATGAGAAATTGATCAAAGCCTATCCGATAATCTCAATAGAAGATGGTTTTGCGGAAGATGATTGGGACGGGTTTAAAAATTTTACAAAAACTGTAGGTTCTAAAGTACAGGTTGTTGGAGATGATCTTTTCGTTACAAACACAGAGAGACTCAAAAAAGGTATAAAAGAATCATCAGCGAATTCTATCTTAATTAAACTTAACCAGATAGGAACCCTGACAGAAACCATACAGGCAGTTGAGATGGCTAAAAAAGCCGGTTTTACAGCAGTTGTATCACACAGGTCCGGTGAAACTGAAGATACTACAATAGCAGACCTCGTTGTCGGCTTGAATACAGGTCAGATAAAAACCGGATCAGCATCAAGAACAGACAGGATCGCAAAATACAATCAGCTGCTCAGAATTGAAGAAGAACTTGGAAGTATGGCGTTATATAAAGGCAGAGAGGTGTTCTATAATCTTGCATAAAAGAGAAAGATTTAAAACATTTATTATAATTTTTATATTAACCGGCTTGTATATTTTTGTATTCAGCGAAAGCGGAATACTTGAAAGAAGAGCATTGAATAAAAAATATAATCAGTTGGCGGAAAGAATTGATAATATTAAAACAAGTAATTCAATGCTTTCAAAAGAATGCGAGAATTACAGATCGGGAATATACAGCAATAGCGACATTATAGGTTCCGGTTTTGTTTACAAAACCGGAAAACTTATGTATATTAATGATACAGGAAAAGAAACAGTTCCAATTGACGGAACAACCCCGGATGATTTTCTCATAAGCCTGGATCATCTTCGGATAATATGGATTCTGATTTCGGTAATGTTCCTGTTCTACTATTTCCTTAAAAAAAATAAAAGTGATGATGCAACAAATGGACCAGATTTTAACTGAATACGACCTGAATGATTTAAATGTAATTAAATGGCAGCTGAACACTGACTGTGTGAATATGACCGGTATAGTGAGAAAATGCGTTTACGGATATCCTGCGATTATTTTACTAAATCCCGTTGAATGTGCTGCTGAAAACAGCAAAAAAAAGCTTAATTTTATGGCAATTTCTAATCCTCTCTGGCTAACATGCCCTTTTTTAAATAAAAAGATACACGATTTTGAATCTATTGGTTATATTAAGAGTATAACAAACTTAATAAATTCTGATAGAAGCTTAATTGAACTTATGAAAAATGCGCATGCAAATTATTACTATTTAAGAAGAAATCTTTATTCAAGAGAATTTGGAGAAATAAGTTCAATTGAATTCAACACAAAAATCCTTAATT
The DNA here is from genome assembly GCA_035403545.1 of Spirochaetota bacterium. Classification (GTDB taxonomy): domain Bacteria; phylum Spirochaetota; class UBA4802; order UBA4802; family UBA5550; genus WRGT01. The sequence continues at coordinate 5,603 of DAONFJ010000118.1, read as the reverse complement.
CGGGAATTGGCGGAATAAGAGAGATTAATAACATTAAATGTCTCCATCAGCATTACAGCCATTTCCAGATTTGCGAAGATAATGTCGCGGGGAGAATAATACATAACCTCTTAAATGGAATTAATTATTGCAGGGAGAGATTATGCGATGACGCAAGTCAGTAATAGCCAACACCTGATTCATGATGTAAAAAAACTGAAAAAGGACGGTTCTATCCCGTCTAATTGTGTGGAAAGCATTGTAAGATCCCTTAAATCGGGGGAGCTTATAATTATGCCTATAGATTCCGTATATGGAATTATAGGGCTTAGACGGGACGATATTATTGATGAAATTATAAATATAACGGCAGAACCTGTAGACAGTATCGAAATTGTAATCTCAAACTTCAAAATGCTTGAAGAAATGGCACTTGTTGATAAATTCGTATATAATTTTCTCAAACGCGTGTGGCCGGGAGAAGTTATTGTTCAACTGAAAAACAGGGAATGCGCTGCTGTTTCAAACCTTTTTATGAGGATGCCCAGGCATAAATATATACTGGATATAGTGAATGGAGTCGGAATGCCTATTGTGTACATGCCGGCAAGATCATCGGTACGAAAAATGATTTTCAATGATAAAGACATTATGAAAAGATTTAAAGATATATGCTCCATTCTTATAATCAGTGAATTTAATAAAAATCATTCGCTCCCCACATTAATCGATGTCAGTTGTGATAAACTTAATATTATCAATGAGGGACGGGTAAGCGCTGAAGAGATTAAATCACTGTACTTTCTCGGCGATCTTTAAACTTCATAATGAATAAAACAATAATTAAATTTCAAATTCTATTCCTGATTTTTACATGTCTTTTCTTATCAAAGAATGGATTCACTTCTGCTCAAATTTTAACTACAGATCACTTTATCATCCGCTTTAATAATAATTCCGTCAACTGTGCAGTTGCTTCAGCTTCCCGGTTAGAATTGTATCATAATATAATAACTTCATATCTGGGAATTGAAACAATGGACAGGGTTAATATATTTCTCACTCCCGAAAAAAATATAAGTTTTATTCCGGTAAAAAAACATAATGAATTATACATATCAACAGACAGCAATTTCACTGAGCCTGAAAACAAAATTTATAATGAATTATTTCTATTGTACCTCCGGGAAATTATGCCGGACGGGAAAGGGATTTCAATAATTGATAAAAATATCATTCTTGCTTTAATGCGTTATCCTGTTACGGAACAGAAGTTTACGGAATTAATTATAAATGATCTTGTGAATAACAGCAAAATTACATCCATCGAATTTACCGGAATAAATAAATATGATAAAGAAATTCAGCTCAGTATTTATACTGCCTTAATAGATTTTATTACAATCGATTATACTAAAAAAACCCTGATACAGGCTTTAAAAGATGCGGATTACTACGGCGGATTTTATGAATCTCTTTCAAAAATTACAGGAGATTCAGTACAGGTAATTTCCGGAAATTTTAGTTCATATCTGCAGAAACACAAATCTGATATGAACATTGCTTCCAATAAGCTGCTTCATGAAAACGGTGAATATACAGATATAAGTTATTCAATATCTGAAAACGGGCAGTTAGCTGTCCTACAAAAAAATAACGGTGATTTCCGGCTCATACTGAAAGATGAAAAAACCATTACAAAAAATATCCTCAAACATTCAGAGAATGGAACTGTTTTTAAAAATCCTGTTTTTATCAGCAACAATCAGATTGCCCTGACTGAAATTCATGAATCAGGAAGCACCATCCATATTTATGATACAGGAAGTAAAACATTTTCCGGTAAAATGTATATTCCATATTTATTTATATCCGACATAAATTATCTGAAAGACAGAAGTTTTATTTTTTCGGCAGGATGCGGTTTAACGAGCGATATTTATACTCTTGATATGAATACGGGTAAATTCAATATTATAACTGAATCCGGAAATAATTTTTCTCCTGCAATACTGAATGATAAAGTTTACTTTATTTCCAATACGGATAAAAGCAGCATTATTGAATTGAATGTTAAATCGGGTGAAATAAAAACTCTGTTTTCCACTGATCAGAAGATTTCTCATCTAAACAGCGCAAAAGGAGAAAAACTTATTTTCTCTCTAAAGATAAGCGGTTTGGAAAATATTTATACTTTTGATTTACAATCTGGTAACCTTCACCGGGTTACTAATGATCTTAACTCCAGTATTGCGCCTCAGATTTATGAACGGCATATCTTTTATCTCTTATTTTTTAAAAGTAAATACCAGCTTTTTGTAAACGAATATAATCCAGCCGATATTTGAAGAGTGATTTTTTTAAGACTTGACTGATTAGCTGTAATATTATAAAAATAAGAATGTTTAATATTATTGGTTATTGTATAATCGTATATTAAATGAAAAACTTTGTACTCGGGGAATGATGGATGGATAGAATTTCCGTTATAGTAAGAAAAACGCTGGAAACAGATATCAAAGTAGAAATTAACCTCGACAAATCTGTTCCTTCAAAAATACAAACCGGTGTTCCTTTTTTTGACCATATGCTGAATTCCATGGCCAGGCATGGCCGTTTTTATCTGGAAATAAAATGCGCGGGTGACATTCATGTTGATGATCACCACACTGTTGAAGATATAGGAATATGCCTGGGAAAAGCTTTTAATGATGCTTTAGGAAACAAATCCGGAATAAAAAGATTCGGACATGCCATTATCCCGATGGACGACGCGCTGACTCTTGCCGCAGCAGATCTTTCAGGCAGGCCATTTTTTAAATATACAGGAACTGATTTAAAAGGTTATATCAAAGAATATAGTGAAGAATTGACTCTTGAGTTCCTGCGTTCATTTGCTGATAATGCCGCAATTAATCTTCACATCGAACAGAAATATGGCGACAACAGGCATCACATCCATGAATCAATTTTTAAAGCGCTTGGTATAGCTTTATATAACAGCTGTATGATTGATGAAACACTTAAAGGATCCATACCTTCAACGAAAGGCACTATAGCATGATAACTGTTATTGATTACGGGATGGGGAATCTGAGATCTGTTACAAAGGCTTTCGAGCTTTTTACAGATAAAGTAGTTGTCAGCAGTAATCCCGATTCTATTTATGAATCTTCAGGGCTGGTGCTTCCGGGTGATGGAGCATTCCCTCAGGCCATGGAGAATCTTGATAAAAATAAATGGATTAAACCTCTTAAAGAATATATAAATAACGACGGTTTTTTTTTGGGAATCTGCCTCGGTTATCAGCTTCTTTTTTCAGGAAGTGATGAATTTACCTATACTCCCGGTCTTGATGTAATTCCGGGAAAAGTTGTTAAATTTCACAACAATGAATTAAAAGTTCCCCACATGGGCTGGAACCAGGTGAAGTTTAAAAAAGACTCTGTTTTTTTAAATGGCATTGATGATTTAACCTATTTTTATTTCATTCATTCATATTATCCGGAGATAGAAAATTCGGACTGGATTATCGGAACATCTGAATACGGTTCGGTTTTTCCGTGTATTGTCGGTAAAAAAAATCTCTTTGCTTCACAATTCCATCCTGAAAAAAGTCATAAATCAGGATTGAAAATTATTGAAAACTTTTCCAGATTAAGTAATGTTATATAAAAATAAAGCTTACTTGATTATTGCAGATATTACAGTAATTCACTATTTAGATATTGTTTGTTTATTAAATATTCAGCAGGTTTGCCTGAGATAACAGACGCATGGGATTTATTACTGTTTTTTAATTATTATTGTTTTAGTTTAAATTAGAAAATCAATGTGAGGACTATAATGGATTCTTTTGATAAATTTGATGGTGATGTTAAATTCCCCCCGCTTATTGAACAATATGAAAAAAAGATATATGACCTTCATCAGCTCATTGAAATAAGCAAAGGGCTTAATTCAACACTCGATTATAATATTCTTATTGATTCAATTCTATTAACCTGCATGGGACAGCTGCAGCTTTTAAACGCAGGCATATTTCTGGTCAAAGTGCTTGGAGGCGAGAAGTTCACACTTCACAGAAACTATAAAGGTTTTGATCTTGATCATACTATCGAGTATTCTTTTCCAATAAATTCTCCATTGATAAAATTCATTGAGAATGATTACAGATGTTATACCTATAAGGAAATAATCGGAGACATAGAAGATGAGTCCTCTGAAATAATGAAGGCTCTTAAACCGGATATCCTTGTACCGCTGATGAGTAAAGGCGAAATTAATGGTATTATAATACTCGGCGACAGAATAAATGATGAACCGTTTATTGAATCCGAAATTGAATATATACTTAACATTGCATCACTGGCGGGTATTGCCATCAACAATGCAAGACTATACGAAATGGCAACTACAGATATGATGACAAAGCTAAAGATTCATCATTATTTTCAGACCATCCTTGTTGAGGAGATAAACAGAGCAACAAAATATGACAGGCCTCTCTCTTTGATAATGGCGGATATAGACCATTTTAAAAATTTTAATGATACGTACGGCCATGTTGCAGGAGATGAGGTATTAAAGAACGTCGCCGCAGTTTTCAAAGATAACATAAGATTAATTGATATCGGAGCGAGATATGGCGGTGAGGAGTTTGCTGTTATTCTTCCGAAAACTGATATAAATGAAGCGATTATTGTCGCGGAAAGAATCAGGTCGTCTATCGAATCTTCGTCTTTAAGGTTTAATGAAGAAGTACTTAACGTAACAATATCAGTCGGTGTCGCACAGTTTGATCCTGCAATTGATCAGACAAAACAGAGCTTCATCGAGCGGGCTGACAGAGCGTTATATATTTCCAAGGAAGAGGGAAGGAATAGAGTATCATTTTTATAATTCTATTTCCAGAAAAAAATTTATGAAAAAAACTATTTCAGTCATTACATTAATTATATTTCTGGCGAGTATTTATTTTATACCATCTTTATCAGCAATAACACTCGGTGAGATTAAACCGGACAAACAGGAAAGCGAGTCTGTAAAAAAAACCAATGAGCCGGAAAATCTGAATAAAAATAAACCTGAAGAAAAAAAAACTGAAAGATACGATAATACTGATAAAAAAACAGATGAAAAAGAAGAAGTTAACCCGAGATTGGTATGCCTGTTGTCCGTTATAATGCCCGGAGGAGGTCATTTTTATCTCAACAATGATGCGAAGGGTTTCGGATTCTGTCTTGCTGCGGGAATAGGATATACTGCAACCGGCTATTTTATGGTTAAAACCATGCTCGCCGATTCAGGCACAGTTGCTTATAAAAATTATCTTCTTCTTACAGGTTTTTTATTTTTTATTACGATAGTTGTACATTTTGTAGGAATCATTGAAGCATACAGTGATGCCGAGGAAATGAACAAGGAAAAATTGTTCGGTAATGACGACAACAATCCATTCATTACCGAATTTGTATTAAGATAGAAACTTTTTTATGTCTCATTAGGTTTTTTACAATATTTTCTTGACATAAAAAAAGTGATAGAGATATATGGCTAAAGTAATAACGGGCCCATAGCTCAGTAGGTTAGAGCGGCTGACTCATAATCAGTAGGTGCAAGGT
>DAONFJ010000117.1:0-8604 GCA_035403545.1 Spirochaetota bacterium | reverse complement strand
TTAAAATCTTTTCATCAAGATTGAATTCACTGAATTTCATTTATTTAAACTCCATATGCGTATATAACCATATATCGATAAAAGAATCTATTTGTAAAGTAAAAGGAAAAAATAAAAAAATAAAAAAATTGACATATTTAATACATTATACCATTGGTGTTATTGGTTCAACCAATATACCAATGAGTTATAAAAATGTTTATAGAAGTTAATAAAAAAAACCTGAGCGATGAAGTTGCGTCACAAATTATAAACCGGATTATTTCCGGAGCACTCCTACCCGGAGAAAAACTTCCCCCGGAACGGGAAGTTTCAGAAAAAATGAATGTCAACCGGCATACATTACGGGAGGCGCTTAGAAAGCTTGAAGTTCTGGGACTGCTCTCTGCCAGGCAGGGGGATGGAATCTATATCAAAGATTACAGGGATTCCGGAAATCTCGAGCTCTTAAAACATATTCTTTATCAGAATAAAGATAACAATCCGGGAGCTCTTAAAGATATTCTCGAGATCAGAAGAATAATTTCTCCGGAGATGGCAGAAAAAGCAGCGTTAAACAGAACAGAAGCAGATATCATTGCCTTTCAGGAAATTCTGGTTTCAGAAAAATCTACAATCGAGAAAGACCTTGCGATCCATCAGGCAATCGCACGTGCGGGTAACAACATTCTTTATATATTTATACTTAACTTTTTCAACGACATATTCAAAGACTTCGGGCAACTTTACTTTTCTATTGAAGAGAATAAAAAAGTGAGTAACAAATTTCATAATGATATCGCAAAAGCAATAATAGCAGGTGATTCAAAATCTGCAAAAAAAATTATGAATGATGTTATTACTTATGCTGAAAAAAAATATTAACCTATCTGGAGAAATAAAATGATAAGATCTGAATTTAAAGATGATAAAGAATATGATATAATAGTTATAGGCGGAGGAATTACCGGAGCTGCTGTTGCCTATGATGCAGCTTCAAGAGGACTTTCCGTAGCACTTGTTGAGAAAGACGACTTCGGTTCAAAAACATCATCTGCAACATCTAAACTGATTCATGGCGGACTCCGGTACCTGGCGAATTTTGAACTTTCGCTTGTAAGAGAATCCCTAAAAGAGAGAAGAATTCTGGAAAATATTGCGCCGAATTTTGTATACCCCATCGCCAACATGATTATATTCAATAACACAGCTATGAAAAAACAGAGAAACCTTCTGAAAATCGGAATGATCCTTTATGATTTGCTTTCGTTCGATAAAAAATTCACATGGGATAAGAGTAAAAGGCTCCCATCTCACAAGAATTTTTCCAGGAAAGAAACTATAAAAGATGAACCGGCACTCGACAGCACAGAGCTCGGAGGATCCCTGGTATATTACGATTGTGCCAGCCTCTTTCCCGAACGTCTCACCCTTGCTTTTATTAAATCAGCATTAGGCAAGGGAGCTGACATAGCAAATTATATGGAAGTTACCGGATTCAGAATCAATAACAGCAAAATAGAAGGTGTGAATTTAATTGATAAAATAACTAAACGCGCTGCTTCAATAAAAGGGAAGCTCACAATAAACTGTGCAGGCCCCTGGGCAGACAGAATTTTATCGCTTACAGGAACTGTTGAGCATAAAGAAGTACTCCGCAGATCAGAAGGAATTCATATTATTACAAAAAAAATTCTTAATAAATATCTGGTCACTTCATCAACTCCCGGCGGCAGGCACATCTTTATCATTCCATGGAGAGGATACTCTTTGATTGGAACTACTGACAAGGAATATATAGGAAGCCCCGATGACTGGAAGATCAGAAAAGAGAGTATTCTTGAACTTATAGATGACGTAAATGCTTCTTTCGGTGAAAAGATTAAAATATCCTATGATGATGTTATTCACTGCTATGGCGGACTCCGGCCTCTTGTTGAAGACCAGACTGAAGATGTCTATGAATCTTCAAGAAAATATGAAATTTTCGATAACAGCGTTGATGGTTTTGACGGACTTATAACTGTTGAAGGGGGCAAGTACACAACAAGCAGAAACCTCGCTGAAAATGTAATGAAAATTGCATGTAGGAAATTAGGTTTATCTGACAAAAAAGCGGGTACCGATAAAGATTATCTCCACGGTTCGGAGATTGAGAATATCGAAGCTTTTGTTAAATTCTACATAACAAAATATCCTAATCTCCCGGTCAGTACAGTAGATTATCTGGCACGGATATATGGGACAGAAATTGATGATTTATTATCAGTGATATATAAAGATAAATCCCTTGCTGATCCTTTAACAAAGGAAGGGGAAATAGCGGCACAGGTTGTTTACGCAGTGGAACATGAAATGGCATTTACACTTAATGATATATTATTCAGAAGAACAGGTTTAGGTACCCTTGGACATCCTGGGAAAGATACACTGAAGCGCATTGCCGACATCGCAGGAGAGATTGCAGGATGGAGCAGCAGCAGAAAAAAAGACGAAATTACCGAAGCAGAAAAAATTTTTAAAAAACCATAAATCAGGAGATTTTTATTATGACAAAAAAAATAATTGAACCGCCATGGAGAGAAAAACCCCCTGTTGATAAAAGCTACAGATCTATATTCAAATGGGGAGCTCCTGACGGGTATAAACATCCGAATCATAAACTTTTTGAAGAAATAAAAAATCAGTTCCATCTTGATGATAAACATTTTGCATCAGAGAAAACAAATGGTGATGAAATTATCTCTTTCAAAAAAGCAGTAAAACTGAAAAAAGAACAGGTTGCGAAACTTGAAAAAATTGCAGGTAAGGAAAACACACAGTCCGACGAATACAGCAGACTGAAATTTTCCACAGGAAAAACCGTTGAAGAAGCCATTAATCTTCGGATTGGAAAAGTAAGTACAATCTCCGATATAGTTATTCACCCGAAATCAGAAAATATTATCTCGGAAATAATCAAATACTGTAATACTCAAAAAATTCCTGTATATGTATACGGCGGCGGCTCATCTGTCAACTTCGGCCTTAAAGCTTCAAAAGGCGGAGTTACCCTTGTAATGAACACATACATGAACCGGATTCTTGAGTTGAATGAACTTAATCATACTGTTACAGTTCAGGCTGGAATCATGGGCCCGGATCTTGAAAATGCGCTTAATAACGCGCAGGATAAACTCAACGCCAAAACAAAGTATACCTGCGGGCATTTTCCCCAGTCATTTGAATATTCTTCAGCCGGCGGATGGATTGTCACTCTGGGTTCAGGCCAGGCATCATCGTATTATGGAGATGCGTACGATCTTGTCGTAAGCCAGAAATATATCACTCCGGCAGGAAATTTTACAACTTTAAATTTTCCTGCAACTGCAACCGGTCCTAAAGTAAATGATATAATGAAAGGGAGTGAAGGAACATTCGGTGTTCTTGTTGAACTGACACTTAAAGTATTTAAATACATGCCTGAAAACCGGGAAAGATTCGGATTCATCTTTCCGACATTTCAGGATGCAATAAATGCGGGAAGAGAGATTTCTCAGGGAGAGTTCGGCATGCCTGCAGTTTTCCGTATCTCTGACGAAGAGGAAACACACATCGGCCTTAAACTCTATGGTATAGACGGAACAATACTTGATAAAGCAATGCAGCTTCGCGGTTTTAAACCGATGCAACGTTGCCTGTTCCTCGGTTCAAGTGAAGGTGAAAAGCATTTCACAAAAAATGTAAAAAAACAGGTTAAAAAAATCTGCAGAAAACATGGAGGGATGTATATAACAGGCCTCCCGACAAAGATGTGGGAACCGGGCCGGTATAAAGATCCTTATTTAAGAGAAGACCTGCAGGATTATGGGATACTCATTGATACGCTCGAAACCGGTGTCTGCTGGGATAATCTCCATAACGTTCACAGCGAAGTAAGAAAATATATCAAGGCGCGCCCTGAGACAATCTGTATGACTCACAGCTCACACTTTTATTTTCAGGGGACAAATCTCTATTTTATATTTATCATGAAAGATAATGGTGCAGAAGATTACATTAAATTTCAGGAAGGGGTAATCGACGCTATCAGTAAAAGCGGCGGTTCACTGAGCCATCATCATGGAGTCGGAAAAATGATAGCGCCATGGATGGAAAAGCATCTTGGTAAAGAACAGATGGATGTTCTCCGCTCCATTAAAAAACATTTCGACCCTAATAATATTATGAATCCGGGCGGTCAGATGGGTCTTGATCCGGGTAATAAAAACTGGAGAGAGTTTAAATAGTTTTTCAGGGGAGCGTTGAAATACTTAATTTCTTCTCTCCCCTAATTCTCATTCTGAAAGTGCAGATATCCAAGAATCAGTTTATGATCTTTAGATTCTGTAAAGAATGCCCCAATAGATCTGCTGTTGCCATTATCTTCGCTGTAGACACAAAGACATTTTATGTCTGATTCTAACGTATAGTATTTCAGATAAAAAAAATCTCCGGCTTCAATAGCAGCATTTTTATCTACTACAAGCCCGACACCCAGAGGGCTCAAATTTTCAATTATTGATCCCACTTCTTCATTGTTATACATAAGTACCGGTTTTCTTAAAATTTCAGGTATATCGCCGATAGATAATCTTACTGTTTCTCTTTTTTTATCCACTAAACAATTACTCTATCCTTAAAGCATTTTTAATCATAACCGAAATATGTAACTGCTGAAAAACTCCGAGCTTAAGTTCTCCCCTTAAGGTGGACGACCGGAATTCATCTGATTAGCAGCTTTAAATAATTACAACAATATTACCTTATCCAAAATTAAATTTCAGGACAATTAATAATATAATATTTCATTTTTTGTATTATTATGAATATAAGGATTTATTACACATAATTATCAATTATATGATAAACATAGAACCTCAAATATTAATAAAAATTTTCATACCGGTACTGTTGCTGTCATGCTGCAGCGGTATACTTCTGATAAGTTCACTTCTATACCTATTCGTTTATATTTTTGAAAGAAGAAGACTATTTTTAACAATACTGTTACTGGGATTTCTTGGTTTTATTTTTACCATAAGTGACGTACTGGTAATTATTTTAAGTGTAGTGCAGAATCAGGAAACAGCTTTACTCTTTCATAGAATAGAAGCTCTTTCAGCACTTTTTTTCAGCTTTGCTCTCCCTTTGCTTATGTCGGATATCCTTGAACTCGGGAAAAATTTCAGAAAATTCAATATCATACTTTATAGAACTCTCCTTGCATTGTCACTTTTAATTCTGATAATTACATTACTTAATCCTGAATTATTTATTTCGTCTGTGAAACCCGCTGGCGCATTAATTACGCCATGGAATCTGGGGCGAGGAACTCCCGGTATTCTATATCGCTTAAGAGATGTAATGATATTTTCATCTGTTTTTTATTCATTTTTTTTCCTGGCTTCAGATATTTACCTGAATAAACGCATCCGGTATCTGGGATTAATTCTGAGTGGAATTATAATCTCAATTATAGCAGGCGCATCAGATATTATACTGGGTATGATGGAACTGGATAAAGGTCTTTTTTCATCCAGAATTTACTCCTACTTCGGTTTCGGTTTTACCATATTTATTCTGCTGTCGATGGTCAGTGTATTGCGATGGTTTCTTGATCAGGCGAAGGATATTGATAACGCGAAAAAAATTAAATCACTTGGGCTGTTTGCCGGCGGAATAGCCCATGATTTTAATAACATACTCACTGGAATTATGGGGAATACCTCACTGCTGCTGAGCAATTTTAAAAAAGATGCATCTGAACATGAAATTCTGGCTGATATCGAAAAAGCAGTTTACAGGGCAAAAACTTTAACAAGACAGCTTTTAACTTTTTCGCGCGGAGGTACTCCTGTTAAAGATATAACTTCAATAAAAGATATTGTTGAAGAAACTGCGCGTTTTGTCCTGGCCGGTTCGGGAATAAAACCAAGAATTATATCAGACGAAAAGCTACTTCATGCAGAAGTTGACGCAGGGCAGATAAGCCAGGTAATTCAGAACCTCATATTAAATGCGCGGGATGCAATGGTTAACAAAGAGGGATATATAGATATCCGCATGGAGAATACAAGAATCCTCCAGCCATACGTAAAAAACCCGCAGATGTCGGACTTTATAAAAATTGAAATAAAAGATTATGGTGAAGGGATCAGTGAACGTGTTATTCCCTATATCTTTGATCCGTATTTTACTACAAAAGGATTTGGTACAGGTTTAGGTTTATCCGTTTCTCAATCCATAATTCGTCAGCACGGCGGTGATATTACTGTCAGGTCAAAACCGGGAGAGGGAACTTCTTTCCTTCTATTTCTGCCTGCAACTAACAGAAAGCAGACGGCTGATTTAACATCAAATTCCGATAGTTCGCCTTTATCAGGCAGAATATTAATTATGGATGACGATCCTTATCTTCGCCCGATGATAAAAAAAATGCTGGAGCATCTGGGGCTTACTCCCGTTTGTGTTCCTGATGGAGATGCAGCCATAACCGAATTCATCAAAGCAAATGAATCCGGGATTCCATTTGATGCTGTAATAATGGATCTGACAATTGCCGGAGGTATGGGCGGTGTTAATACATCGCATAAGATCAGGGAGATTGATCAGACAGTACCGCTGGTTGTAGCGAGCGGTTATTGTGATGATCCTGTGATATCGGATTATAAATGCTACGGATTCAGCGAACGGCTATTAAAACCGTTTACCCTTGATGATCTGCGGAAAGCAATGTTTTCTATTTTAAAAAATAAAGAGAAAATTGTTAAATAATTTTTTAATTCACAGTCCCCCTCTGCCCGAAAGACAGATGAGGGCGGTGAATTTACGTCTACCTGTTATATAATGAACATTTTCCTGTCATAAGATATTTAACTCCTTCATCAAGTCCATCAAGAGTAAGTTCAAACATCGGGAAAACATCCCGTACCATTCTGATAGAATGAACATACTCCCATGACCTCTTAGGGAGAGGGTTAAGCCAGATTGCATCTTTAAACTTTTCCTTAAAACGCTGCATCCATATTATTCCGGGAATATCGTTATGATACCAGTAATCTACCGCACCGTTTGCCCATGTAAGTTCAGATGGAGCCATTTCAGCATCACCAACTATAATAACCTTATAATCTGAGTCTTCACTTTTAAGCATCTCCAGTGTTGATGTGGAGGCATTTCTCTCCATATCTGTCCATAAATCCTGATAAAAAGCATTATGAAAGTAGAAGTGTTTAAACTTGCTGATCTGGGATGCCGAAGCTGAAAACAATCTTTCAACGAGTTCCGAATAAGGTGTCATTGAACCGCCCACATCCATGAGCAGCATAACTTTGGAACTCTTTTTCTCTTTATCTTCCCATACAAGTTCTATCTCTCCGGCATTCTTGCATGTCAGATCAATAGTTTTTTTAAGATCGAGTTTTTCACCAATCCCCATTGGAAGAAGAGATCTCAGGTGTGAAAGCGCAACCCGCATCTGTCTTGTATCCAGTGTAATATCGCTTGAGTAATTGCGGAAAGAACGCTTCTCGGCGATCTGTATTGCCTTTTTGTGCCGCGACTCCCCCTGCCCTATTCTTATACCTGCCGGGTTATAGCCCCATGCACCCTGTGTTGAACGGCCGCCGGTACCAATCGCTTTATTTCCGCCGACATGGTTTTTATAGTGTTCCTGTTTCAGCTGTTCTTCGAAATTCTTTAGAACTTCATCGAGGTTAAGCTGTTCGATCTGTTTTTTCTCCTCTTCGGAAAGATGGAGTTCCTTAACTTTTTTCAGGCCTTCAAGAATTTTGTCGAGCATCTCATCAGTAGTTTCAATATCTTTAAACGTATCAAGGAAAGCCATATCGTACCTGTCATAGAAAATCTCATTCTTGACAAGTATAGACCTGGCCATATGATAAAAAGATGTAAGGCTGCAGTCGTTAAGATTCATTTCAATTGCTTTATGCAGAGTTATCCACTCATGCAGAGAAACGGGAATTCCTTTGCTTTTGAGATTGAAGAAAAAATTAATAAACATCCCTGGTCCTCATGCTGGTATTATACGCGTAATGATTTTTCCCTGATTTCTGCAGGAGATCGATATCCTCCTGTTTTTTTAGAAGAGTTCCAAGGAATGGAATTTCCTTCTCGATATCCTTAACCGGAATTCCGCCAAGGATAAGAGCCTGCAGCCAGTCGATAAGTTCACTGGTAGAGGGTTTTTTTCTAAGCATATCAAATTCCCTGATCCAGTAGAATTTTTTCAATGCTTCTCTTAAAAGTTTATTTTCAATTTTCGGAAAGTGTACATGAACGATCTCCTCCATAAGTTCCTGTCCCGGGAAATCGATGTAGTGGAAAACGCATCTTCTCAGGAACGGATCCGGAAGTTCTCTCTCACTGTTTGATGTGATTATAACTATCGGTCTGTGTATTGCTTTTATTGTTTCTTTAGTTTCAGGAATGTAGAAACTCATCTCGTCAAGCTCGTTGAGTAAATCGTTAGGAAACTCAATGTCCGCTTTATCGATCTCATCTATAAGAAGGACAACCTGTTCTTCTGCATTAAAAGCCTCTCCAAGTTTACCAAGCTTTATATACTGCTTGATGTCGGAAACA
>DAONFJ010000116.1:0-8962 GCA_035403545.1 Spirochaetota bacterium | reverse complement strand
ACGAAGCGCTTGCGATTATGAACTCCTCACTCGACAGGATGGACCGCCAGGGGATAAAAACAGTAATCATAATTCACGGCCATGGTACCGGTGCGATGAAACAGGCAGTACGCGAATCACTTAAAATGAGCATCTATGTAAGAGATTTCCGGCCTGGAGAGATGGGTGAAGGTGGAGATGGCGTTTCTGTTGCGAGTTTGAGGTAGGCGTTTACGTTACCGGTCAATTAAGGCAGTAATCAAATATTCGCACAAAACCTTTAAGCCCCCGCACCCCCGGAGGGGGCAAAGAAAAGTATTAAAATTTTGTTTTTAAACAAATATATCTGATGATAATATATTTAGGTCAGCCGTCCAAAGTGCCTTGCCCCCTCCGGGGGTGCGGGGGCTCAAAGATCCGGTTGGTGAAACATTTTATATTATACTACCCCTTCCCCATCTCCGCCGGTTCTTTTATAACAACACCGTTCCTTTTAAGAAACTCGCCGAATCCGTAAACCTTTTTCCCCATGAACTTCATCTCAACAGCATCTGCCGGGCAATTGTTGACACACCCGAGGCAGGCGATGCATCGATCAGTATCTACAACACCTTTATCAGGAAAGACAGCATTTACCGGACAATACTTAACACATGTACCGCATCCGATGCATTTATCAGTATTAACGCAATGTCCCGTAATCAGAAGTTTTGTAGCGCTGATTGAGATACCTCCGCTTATATAATCCCTGAAACTGAATTCACTGGAAGCTTCGAAAGGTTTACCTTCTTTTGCGCGCTGTACTACTTCCAGCGCGTATCTCCGTACTGCGGCGTAAACTGCGTCATCCGGCTGGTCCCTGTATTTAAGTACACGGTCCCCGCTTCCGGAAGACCATGTGGGAGCAAATGCCGACATCGCGCCGAAGAGCCCCATACCCGCCGGAACCCCGCCTTTACGGGAAAACATTTCAAGAATGCTGTACGCGGTATTATGCTGGTTGCCCCCTTCTCCGCCGAAAGTGACAAATGACGCAACAGGAGTACCCTCTATTGAAGAAATCCCGTTGATCCACTCCCTGAAATTCTCCGGTACTTCATAATAATACACAGGGCTCCCGGCTGCTATGACATCATAATCAGAAAGATTGATATTCTTCAGATCCCTGTAATCACCGGAATCGGTTTTAATCCCGGATTTGTTCCACACCGCAGCGATCAGCTTTCCGATCCTCGCGGTGTTACCGGTCTGGCTGTACCATACAACCAGTCCCCTTTTTACTTTATTGCCTTTCATTTTATTTACAGTTTTCAATTCATCCCCCCTTAATATGCCGGAGAAATATAATCCCGCCGCACCGGCAATTGCCATCAGGGTAAACGATCTCCTTGTAATTTTCATAAATCACTCTCCGTCCCATGTTATACTGTACTCCCATGACGCGGGATATTTAATATCAGCCGGAGCTTCGCATTTCCACAATCCCTTAAGCCCCGATTCAATCGCGGTACACTCGAAATGGCACATGGCTATTCCCATATCCACTCTCTGAAGATCAGCGCCTCCGATTAGTTTTATCTTCCCGGTATAGCTCGCGGTTCTCTCAAGAAAAAAGTGAAATACATCTTTCCCGTTCTCTTTTAAAATTCTCCATGGCTGTTTGTTCGATGCGGATGGCGCAAGGCGGACCATCTCAAGCACTTTACCGTATCCATCCTCAAAACCTGTATTCAACTTATCCATGCTGCTGCTGAAAAAAAATTCACCTCTCTCTTTCCTTTTATCAGATCCGGCTGTAGCTCTTACAAACCTGTCAGTAAGCGTTTTTTTATCAGCCGCGTAGCCGATAGACGCCACCGCGGGAATAATCTCATTAACGGCAATTCCCGCTTTTTCGGCAAACCTGCTCCGCCTGAAACTTCCGCCAAGCCAGCATGATCCAAGCCCCATTTCTGTGGCATGAAGTATTATTCTCTCCATGGAATATCCGTAATCTTCAAAATTCATTTCAGATTCTTTTACCACTCCCGCAACAAACGCGGCAGGATTCCTTATAAAACCGTATGTCCCTAGCCCCTTGAGCGCAGTACTGTCAAGCGGCTCCGCTGCGAAGAGTGTGAACCTGGCATTTGTCCCGAAGGGGCCTGTAATTTTCTGCGAAACAAACTCTCCAAGTTCACTTCTGTCTTTATCCGAAAGCCGGGCCTCTTTGTACGACCTGCATGAGTACCGCATTCTTATAATGTTCTCTATCTTATTTTCTGCCATAAATTTCTCCTCCAATCTATTATTTTTAGAATTTGACAATTATCGAATTATTGTATAAAAAAATTTCAGCTTTTATCACGGTAAAATATATCAGACAATTCCCTGATCAGCTCGTCATTGATTCTTGCAGTAAGGAATTTTCCCTTTCGCTCGGTAATTACAAGGCCCGCGCCGGTAAGCTCCTTCATATGATGAGAAACCGTGGGAGCCCCGATACTTAGTGTTTCCATAATGTCTGTTATAAAACATTCAGTGCACTCTGTTTCAAAACAGGTTTCATTTACTTTTAATATTTCAAGAAACAGTTCAAGCCTGTTCTCGTTGGAGAGGGCCTTGAATATCCTTGTCATTCTTTTGATATCAACAGGTTTTCTGGAATCTTTCTTCATAATTTATGTTCAACCCTACACTTTGATAATTATCAAACTATGGAATTTACTATTTTCTGTCAAATATTTTTTTTCCCCTCCGCAGCGGTATTATTTTTTAAAAAAGTTATATACAAATTTTAATTTAACCGGTACTTTCTGCAGAAAAACACCGGAAAACAGCGGTTAATCCATGAAAAAAAAGAAAAACATAATTATTATAAGCGCTCATTTTCATTGTGAGCGTGTAAACCGTAAAGCAAAAGACTTTCTTCAGCCTATGATCGGGCTTCATATTGCTTCACAGATTGACAGCAGTAAATATGATGTCTTCATCTATAACGAACTCAGCTCGGGAGCATACAATACTGACCGCAAAAAATTCTATGACATTGTATTTTTATCAGGAATCCAGAAAGACTTCGACAGGATGCGCCAGCTTTCATATTTCTTCAGAAAAAAAGGTTCTATCGTAATTGCAGGAGGGAGCATCTGCACACTGTATCCGGACTTTGCACAGAATTTTTTTGATGTAGTCTGCAAAGGCGGTGTTGAAAGTGTATCGAAAATCATGACTGACTTTGAAAATAACAGGCTTATGAACTTTTATCATACTCCGCAGCACGAGATCAACGAAGCCAGACTCGACCACTCAATCCTTAAAAAGTGCGGCATCTCCACATCGACACATCTTATTGAAGCTTCAAGAGGATGCAACTACACCTGCGGTTTCTGCACCATCCCTGCCGAGAAAGCCCGTCACTCTCCATACAGCATTGAACGGATGGCCGATGATATAAAAAATTCATTAAAATGCGCGCCGTTATTTTCATTTAAAAAAATATATCCGACACTCTATTTCATAGATAACCATTTTACATTAAACCGGAAATCTTCCATGGAACTTTGCTCTTACCTCAAAAGTGAAAAGAAGGTAAAATGGTGGGGCGCGCTTATTTCGCAGAATGACCTTGCAGACCGCAGGCTTATATCCATGATGAAATCATGCAAATGCGGTGCCATTTTTACCGGCCTCGAATCGATAGATGAGATATTTCTTGCCGCAGCCGGGAAGAAACAGAATCTGTCAAATTCTTCAACCGTGATTGATGACATTGACAGGACACAGGCAGGGGGGATTATTGTTGATTTCGGCTATCTTTTTGATCCCAGAATATCATCAATTAAAGAGATGAAAGAACAGTTCGTAAAAATCGCCCGGTCCGAAATTTTACTGTTTCCCTGTTTCTTCAGTTTTGTTTCCCCTCTTCTCGGGACCAGGGTCTTTAATGAAAGCATCAGGCGGAGAGAACTTATCCCCGGCCTACGTCTCCGCGACCTGGATGGAAGCACAATCGCTTACAGCAATCCGAAAGACAGCTTTGAAGATCTGTCGGAATTCGCGGCAGCTCTTTACAGGGATATGGGACAGCTGTTCAGCAGATTATCCATGCTGAAAAAAACAGCAAAGTATATATGGAGATACAGAATTACGCACCCTGTTATGTGGTATATAGTATACCAGAATAATTTAAGGCCGTATAAAATGTTTAAATACGACAGAAAATATCCGCTGAGGTCACACATCGGAGGGAGTGACGTGCTTGATCCGCAGTATCAGAACTTTCCCCGGGATATTACAGAAGAAGACTTTGAAAGATATTTTAAACCTGTTATGGTCACAGACGGGAATGGCAATGCCGCGGAATGGCTGAAAAAATATATTCAGGATGAGGATGAACACGCAGAAAATAAAATTAAAGCACCCTCGCTGATTTAAGGTATATCAAATACAAGCAGTGTAACATCATCATCAAAAGCGGCGGCTTCCGTAAAATCGTTTATACTTTTCATAAGGTTTCCTGTCAGTTCATCAGGCGGGAAATGGCGGTTTTCTGCAAGGAACGAAGTTAAACGTTCAATCCCGAACATAACTCCCGATTTATTACATGTTTCAATCAGTCCGTCAGTATAAAAAATAATTCTGTCACCTGCCTGGAGAGAAATCTCTTTTTCTTCAAATTTAATATCCGGAAAAAAGCCAAGCGCCCTTCCGAAAGTGGACAGCTCTATTATTGAATTATCACTCACCTTATGCAGCAGCGGCGGATTGTGCCCGGCCCGGGAATACTTCAGTTTGTTGCTCTTTTTAAAATATATGCAGTAGAATGCGGTAACAAAATTACACTTTACCGAATACCTGTTAATCGTTTCATTCAGATGATTAAGTACAGAAACCGTATCCGGCATCTGTGAAATGGTATTATCAAGTTCATTTTTAGTTATAAGAGCGAGGAATGCTGAAGCTACGCCATGGCCTGAAACGTCTGCAATAAAAATCTTTACGGTCTCTTCATCCTCCAGATAATTATAAAAATCACCCGCGACTTTATCAAGAGGATAGAATATAACGCTGAAATTTTCTTTACCTTTCGCCCTGTACCCGTCGAGCATAAGTTTGGACTGAATGATGCGGGCTATATCAAGATCAGCTTCAATCTCTACATTTCTGTGAGTAATCATTTTCTGGTACTGATATAATTTAATAAGGGATTTTACCCTCGCCCTTAACTCTTTTGAGCTGAAAGGCTTTGTCAGATAGTCATCAGCTCCGGCATCCAGCCCCTCAACTTTTTCAATTTCATCAGCTTTCGCAGTGAGAAGGATAACAGGCGTCTGCGCTGTATGGGTATTATTCTTTATCTCTTTCAGCAGCTGGTACCCGTCCATTTTCGGCATCATAATATCTGATATTACCAGGTCAGGTTTTGAATTTATAACCTTCTCCATGCCGTCTATGCCGTTCTCTGCTTCTATAATATTGTAAGAAGTAATTAAAATATCTTTGATATATCTTCGTATGTCGCTGTTGTCATCCACTATAAGAATAGACTTCAGTTTATCACGTACTTCATTTACCTGGTAAGCGCCGGCACCCGGAGCGTCGGAAGCGAAGTCGGAGATATACATCGATGCTGTTTCATGATTTACAGCATAACTGAAGTGTTCATGCTGTATAAATTCCGGTTCTATTTTCTTAAGCGGCAGAGTTAAAATAAATGTAGTTCCTGATCCTGTTACACTCTGAACTTCTATAGCTCCATTATGCATTTCCACATACTCTTTTACGATCGAAAGGCCAATACCGGTTCCTTCATAATTCCTTGTCATAGTATTGTCTGCCTGGTAGAACCGGTCAAATATTTTAGGCAGCATACTTTCGTCTATGCCTGACCCTGTATCCTTTACCGAGAGTATAACATTCTCACCGGCAGATGTTATGGTAACCTTTATTTTTCCATCCTTATCGGTAAATTTAAACGCGTTGGATAAAAGGTTATATATTATCTTTTCAATTTTTTCCCTGTCAAACAGACAGTAAAGGCTCTCTGAATCATACTCACCGGTGAATTCAATTTTTTTACTATGGGCGACAGATTCGAATGCGAGCATTATATTCTTAATCAGCCCGATTATATCAGCCGGTTCCTCTTTAAACTGCATCATCCGGGCATCAATTTTTGAGATATCAAGAATCTGATTTATCAGTTTGTGGAGCCTTCGCGCGTTTGATAAAACTATATTATATTGCCTGCTCAGTTCCGCGGGATTAATATCATCCATTGTATCGAGAGTCCGCTCAATATAACCGATTATAAGCGTTAGCGGAGTCCGGAACTCATGTGTTATATTCTGAAAAAAAAGATTCTTATAGTTATCCATTTCCATAAGCATCTTATTTGCGTTTTCAATTTCGTGTTTCGCGTCTTCCGCTTCTTTTGTCCTCAGAGTCAGGTCGGAGGTTTTGCGGTCTACCTCATCCTTCAGGTATCCCGTAAGATGTTCAGCTGTTTTATAGGTACGTGCGAACCTGAGAGACAGGGCCGTGGACTGGCAGAAAATAAGGATAATAAAACCGGCCTGGGAATAAAACCCGGTATTTATCGTTCCAAATGAGAATAGCAGGTCATTGATTACTGCCGCAAAAACAATCACCATCCCCGCAAGGATAAGCCAGGCTTCATTTTTTTTATTTATGAAAGCCTTGATAATAGAGATTATCACCCATATCAGCATGACAGCCAGTATTATTTCATAAAGAAGCATAAACCTGGAAAAAATTTTAACAGATGTAAGAATAATAAACGTTAATAACGCAATTCCGGATATCTGAAAAAAACGTAATATTTTCCGGGAAAACTCCTCGGTAAATAATATTGCAAAGAAGGTAGGTGTAAATATGAACAAAAGCGGTATTGCCGCGAATGAGAACTTATGATGAATGTTGTAATAATCAAAATCTGAGAAAATTTTCGCCGATATATTACCTACATAAATCACCCGGCAGAGCGGCGCCAGACAGAAAAATGCGAATACAAGACTCGACATGTCATCCCTGCGCGCCATCCATAAAAACAGATGATATATTATCATCATCAGTATAACGCCTAAAACAATATAATTCTTTGCCTCATCCTTATAATATTCGTAATTCATTACTTCACTGAGCCCGATAGCGGGCGCTCCGTGGAATCCTCCGAATACAAAATTATAATTCGACATCCTCACTGCAACAGTTATTGTTGTCCGCTGATAATCGAGAAGAAGCGGTTTTATAACCGGGCTATGATCAGGGTATTCCCCCTCCTCCGCAGAAAAAATTTTACCTGACTGAATTTCGCGTTTTCCGTTTACGTATATTGCGTATGCGGAGAATATCTCCTGAATCTGTTCAATAGACAGCCTGTCTGCGTATGTACCGGCAGATTCCGGGCTTATTAAGATCTTCAACCGTGCCCAGCCTGTCCCATAAGGAACGCCGGTTTTTGAATTCCATGAGCCGGGGACATCAAGGGTATCCCATGCCGAATCATCATAATTCTCCGCGGAAAATTCAGGTTTATCCTCCATCCATCTGAATTTCCATTCACCCTTCAATTCCGCAATGCCGTGCTTTTGAAAATCCCAGTCTCTCAGGTCAAGGATTCCATTAACTGCGGCAGGTTTATTTCTTATTTTATTTTCATCCTCGCATGAGAAGAACATTACGATTAAAGTGAACAGAATCGGGGATAATATTTTCTTAAAACCGGTCATTATGCAGCTTCATATATCAGGAATAATATTTCTTTACGGTTCAATAAACCATATGCGCCACAGGCAAATGATGCGGATAAATGTATTAAATTATACAGATAGTATCTCATAGAACTGGCTCCAATATGGGTACATGATTACACATTCCGGCCGAGATGCATTTTGAGACTAAAACCTATCATTTGTTATACCATGATTCTCATTTAATCAATAATTTTTATAAAAAAGTCAATATAAATTTAAATATATTATTAAACATTCATTCAATCCGGCATTATTCTTAAAATGTACTTAATTGGACTTCGCAAAAACCCGTTTTACCGCATATCAGCGTGCAGTTTATTTAGAATCGGCAGATATTACAGATGATAAATATTCTTACCGGATTGATTATAGTTCACTTTCTCTTCCTTTTGAACAATCCAAGTGTCTCGGATTTAATTATTGAAGCAGTATCCTGCTTAAAAATGGTTTTCAGAATATTATAAAGCTCGGGACTCTTCTCCTTCATTTTTTCAGGATGTTCAAAAAAATATTCACCCGCGACAGCAAGAAATTCGGCTTCCCCGGTTAACGCGTATGGGTCCAGTTCCGATCTCCCCGACTCCAGCTTCTTCATCTCTGAGGCCCTGATCCTTTTCCATTCGGCAAGCTCCTCCCTTGTGAGCATAAGCACAGGCAGGCCGTCTATATCACCATCCTCCTCATCCATTTTATGAATGAATTCATGAATGGCAGTATTGCTCCCGTCATTACAGCTGAATCCCTTAAAGAGTTCCTTTTTAGAAATTATCAATGAGGAAGTATGCTGCACAACCATACCAAGCACGTCCCTGTCGCCGGAGGTGAAATTGTAATCATGATCAAATTTGTCCGGATAAACAAGAATTTCACTTAAAGTATCATACTCCCAGTCTTCAATTTTAAAAACAGGGATAACGGCAGCTGACGCGATCAGGAGTTTTGTACTGTCATCAATCTCTGTATCAATTCCCGTGATTCTTTTTTCAGCGAGAAATATCTGAACCTTTTTCTCAAAGTAATATTTCTCATCTTCACCGAGCATCCTGTAAAAGAGAACACGGTCAGATAGTATATCCCTCCATTCCCCTGGAAACGGTACTTCTGCGATTTTTTTTCTTCTCCTGTATTTACCTGTTATATAAAGATGCAGAATCAGGAACACAGAAACAGCGGCAGCACCCTCAAGGTTAACAGGCCCTATTGAAACATTTCCTAATAAATAAGGG
>DAONFJ010000115.1:0-8995 GCA_035403545.1 Spirochaetota bacterium | reverse complement strand
TTTTAAAAAAATCTCAATGCCGAGGAACAGCAGAAAAGGAACCAGAAGAAATATCAGCGTAAGAAGTGATGCAATTGAAAGCTCTGAAGAATTTAAGAAAGGGAAAAGATACCCCGAATAGGATGGAACAATTCCTCCCCCTATAAGAAATACAAGAAAATATTCAGAAAACGAAACAAGAAATACAATCGTCCCGCCGGAGACTATTGAAGGGAGAAGGAGCGGAAGCTCAACCTGAATCAGCGTTCTGAAAAAACCCGCTCCCAGATTTTCCGAACATATTGCATATTCCTCTCCATAGGCGATAAAACCTGCGGTAAGCGCTCTGAGCATGTACGGATAACTCATGGTGGAGAGAATCAGAACAAGCCCTATAAATGAATCAGACAGCCCTGTTTTAAGAAATACATAATGAGCTCCCATTGCAAATGACATCGACGGAAGAAGTGCAGGGGCGAGAAGTATTGTTTCCAGCAAAAGGCTTCCTTTAAATTTTCTCCGTGCAAAAACCTGCGCAGGAAATATTGTAATAACAATAGTTAATAATACTGCTGCAATAGAATAAGTGAATGAGGATGCAAGAGATAATATTATATCGTTTCTCTGAGTAAAGACAAAGCTTAAACTGCCGGTTCCAAATTTAGTCGGGATTACGTCAGGATAATTCCACACCGGTGCGAATGAGTATATTAAAAGAACAACAGGAGGGAGCGCAAAGAACAATAAAAGAAACAGTATAAAAATTCTTTTTGATATCATAATTTACGGTCCCTTATATCAATTTTTGATATAACCCGTGAATAGATATAAACAAAAGTCATGGAAAAAATAAATATAACCATCAGAATAGCCATTGCAACAGGACGGAGTGATAAATCCTTCTGAAAAAAATAATCGTAAACTCTGATGCTGAGTAATCCCGGTTTGCTGCTTCCAAGAACATATGGAATTTCAAAACTGCCGAAATTATAAACAAATATAATAATAAATACTGTATTGATTATAGGCATAAGAGCCGGGAGAATTATTCTGAAAAAAATTCTTCCCGGTGAAGCTCCTAACATTGATGCAGTCTGTATAAGCCTTAAATCGGTTTTCAACAGAACCGCATATACCATAACAATAACAAAGGGTGTCTCTTTATATACATTGGCAAGAATAATATCGAGCGCATATCTGCTGTACAGAATTCCGGGAAAATCATCTATACCGGAAGTCAATCCAAGAGCAGTACTTGCTGAAGAAAAAATTCCCGACCTGCTGAAAAACAGTATAACAAGAAATCCGGCACCAATATGAGGAAGTATCAGAGGTATTCTTGAAACGATACCGTACTTTTTCATCGTTGCCGGAAGCCTCCAGATATTATAAGAAATAAACACACCAGAAATTACAGATAACAGAGATGAAAAAAACGCAGCAAAGAGGGTCAGAGCAAGGGAGTGATAAAACCACATTTCTGTAAAAAGATTTTTATAAGCAAAAAAATGGTCCTCGTACTTATAGCCGTATAACATTAGCCCGAAAGACTGCATGGCCGTCAGAACGATTCCGCTCATAAAAATAAACACAAACGGAACCGCAACCGGCGAGAGTTTAAATAATATTTTAACACTGTTCTTCATGGTTCTATCTGCCGCATTTTCCTTCAGGGTTAATCCCAGTTTTATAAAAAGTATTAATTTCAAAATTTCTTATAAACATAATGCTGCCTGTCATTCAATGCTGACACAGATAATACATACATCATCGTCAAAACTTTCAGAACCCCTGAAATTCACAAGTTCCTGATACAGTGCTGTTACAAAATCGCTGCTGGTAAGGCCAGTTAGCCCTGGAAGTATTTCACTTATGATATCTTCAAAAAAATGCCCCTCGGTTCCACGGGGACAGGCGTCGGTTAACCCGTCAGTATAAAGAAGGAGTTTGCTGTTTGCAGGCAATATTTCTGTCTGGTTGATATAGGCTTTATTCACACTTTCAAGCTCATCTCTAGTCATAATCCCCAGCGGCATATTTTTGGCCTTATCCATTGCGGTTATGCCGTTATTGTGAATCAGAAACGGCGGATTGTGCCCGGCGCATGAGTAGATAAAAGTTCGGTCAGTAGTGTTATAAATTCCGTAAAATGCAGTTACAAAATTATCGCCTGACTGTTTTACCAGTGTTTCATTAAGATTCATCAGTAATTGTGCCGGATTCAGTTTGGAACCTCCGGCACCGGAAATCAGACTTTTTATCATGGTTGTAATCAATGCTGCCGGTATACCATGGCCTGAAACATCGCTTATAAAAATGCCGATTGTATCGGTTTCACGGAACCTGATAAAATCATAAAAGTCACCGCCAAGCGGCGCCATGGGCTTAAACATAGCCGATATATAACTTGCGGGATTATTGTCCGGAATAATCTGCTGCTGTATGCTTCTAGCCATGTTCATTTCGAAGTCCATATCTTTCCGCCATTCAGCCATCACATTTTTTTCTTCTTCAATTCTCTTCTGATTTTCAATGAGCTCAATAGTTCTTTCATTCACTTTCAGTTCAAGGTTAACATTCAGACTCTCCACCTCCTTCTGAATCCTGACAAAATGAACCTGAAGTTCATAACCCATAATAATTATGATATACATAAAAGCGTATTCGGAAATATATATAAAGTTATAATATCCGTACGCTACAAAAATATCGTTGGACACTCCCGCAAAAAATATGCAGAAGGATATTATTATCTTTGCTGCTTTCCGGTCCGGATTCAGCCCACTGTATCTAATCAGCATCCGGATAAGGTATAAAAATGTAATTATAACAACCAGCAGAAGTAAAGTGCATAAAAATCCAGGCCTGCCTTCGTAGTAAGTGAGGTCAGGCAGTGAACCTATTTTTATATGCTTAATTGAAGGACTGGCAGGAGTCAGCACAAGTTCATTATTCACCAGCAGAATGACAGGTATCATTATCAGAAAATACATAGTCAACGCTGCAGCCCTTCTGCCAATACGGGCTGCTGTAAAATCTGAAATAAACCATAAGATTGAAACCGATACTAATGATGTGCTGATAAAATTACCCTTCTGCCAGAACATGCCCTCTGAAATATTTATGGAGTTATAAAGCCCGGCGCAGGTTAAGTCGTAAATGAATGCTGAAAAACATGACATGGCAAATGTCAGGTATTTCCGTTCATGTCTTCTCATGGAATACATTATAAAATAATAGCAGGATACATACAAACAGACAGCAGACATCATCAGGACTGGAATGGATTGTAAATTCATAATTAATCTTTTAGCCGTTATATTTACTTATAATAAAACAGAACATCAGGTCAAAAACAAGAATAAAATTTCTCAAGCTAAATGCTCTGCATTATTATAATCTGAATTTTGTAATTAAGCAACACCTCTCCGGTTTCATAATACTACTTATTGGAAAAAGTTTTCTCCCACTCCTGCTCAAGCGCCTCAACATATTCAGATGTTACTTCAGGCACAGCATACTTCTCAAGAATATCAAGGGGGAGAGTAGGTTTCCCGAGATCGAGCGCCGCGAATTTTTTACGGTTTTCTCCGCTTAATTTTTTAAGATCGAGTACAGTAAAATCTCCCCAGTTTGCAGGGTCATTCTTTGATAACTGCGCTTCAGGAGAAAGTAAAAAATTTGCAACAACCATTGCTCCTTCCTTATTCGCGGAGTTAAATGGTATTGCAGTAAAATGAGTATTGTAAATAGATCCTTCCATCATAACAAAAGTTTTCACAGTTGAAGGGTATCTCCCGGCAAGCACACGGTTCTGGGCGTCCGCCTGGTGATAGCTCATATTTATCAGCACCTCGCCTCTTTCAAAAAGTGTATCAAGAGCAGCTATATCTTTCGGATAATTTTTCCCTTTATTCCACAGATAAGGTGAAACGTCTGAAAGGTATTTAAGCCATGCATGTTTATTTTTATCAAAAACAGATTTGCTGAATGCCCCCTCATACTGCTTATGTCCGCCAGTTGCCGCGTAGAATACCTGCCTGATAAATGCAGAAGCGGTAAAATCTGGCGGTTGGGGATATGTAAACTTTCCAGGATTCTTTTTCACCCACTCCTGAAGTTTTTCGAATGAATCGGGGACATCTGTTACCTTCGCAGAGTCGTACTCAAATACAAACTGGGCCCTTCCGTATGGAACTTCATATCCGTCAACAGGAAATCCGAAATCAGACTGAACAGTTACAGGATCAACAAAATCATTATAGTTAGGCAGCCTGTCAGCAACAGGACCCCAGAGCAGGCCCTTCTCCTTTGCGTTTTTAAAATTTTCGCCGTTGATCCATAACAGATCCATACTGCCTTTTACTGAACCGGAATTCTTCTCAGAAAGAAGCTTGTTCACAAAAACCGATGCGTCAGCCGGAACCCTTACAAGTTTAATATTATATCTTTTCATTACCTCTGCCGTAACATATGTATCAACCCATTTGTTGATACTTGAAGATCCTCCCCACATGACAAAACGCACTGTAGTATTTTCAGCTTTCTTTACAACCTCTTCGAACGAACTGGCTACATCACTCTGCTTTTTACCTGAACATGATACAAAAAGTAATATCATTAAAAGAGAAATAATTTTTTTCACACCCTACTCCTTAAATTGGATAATCTGATCTATTGTAATCTTTACTTTTTCACCTTCAATAAAGCTTCCGTTTGTATTAAATGACCTGAGCTCGATTCCCCGGTATTTAACTGTCACGATTGTATAATGTCCTGCAAAGACGGCGTTTACAATTATTCCTTCACTATGTTCGCTTTTCTCCAGCTTCACCGATTCCGGACGGACGCAGACTTTTGCCCCGTTAACAGAATCATATGATGAGCAGATATCTTTTACCAGTGATGCCGGCAGAATGTTTATATCGCCGAGAAGCGCTGCCACATCAACTGCTGCAGGGGATTTGTAAATTTCAGCAGGAGTATCGTACTGAACAATTTCTCCCTTTATCATCACGCCGATTCTGTCAGAGATCATGAACGCTTCTTTCAGATCGTGCGTAACGCTCACTGACGTGATACCGAACTCCTTCTGTGTGCTTCTGATAAATTCCGCTGTTTCAAACTTCAGATTTTTATCGAGATTCGCGAAAGGTTCATCAAGGAGTATCATAGGCGGATTGAGTACAAGAGCCCTTGCAATTGCTATTCTCTGTTTTTCACCGGCGGAGACCTGTGACGGGTATTGCCTGCTCAAAGCACTGATTTTAAAAAAATTCATTATATCATCAACTCTTTGTTTAATAATCCTGTTTCCAATTTTCCTTGCTTTCAGCCCGAAAGCTATATTTTCAAATACTGTCATGTTAGGAAAAAGGACGTAATCCTGAAAGACAAGTATCGGCTGGCTCTTCCAGTTAAACGTATCTTTTCGTATTACCTCTCCCGAGTCAGGAGATTCTATACCGCAGATAATTTTGAGGAGTGTGGTTTTACCCGCACCCGACGGCCCGACAATTGAGATAAGTTCTCCGCGGTTTATACGGAGATTTATATCCTTCAGTATCTCTTTTCCCTGATACGATTTATTTAAATTTACGATTTCAAGAAACATTCAGCATTATCCAGATAATATTTTATTCTGTCAAAAGTTTCGTCATGCGTGAGTTTTTTATTCCCGCTGGCATACTGCTCATAGGCCATGTAGCACCAGCTCAATGCTCTGAGTAAAATTACTTTTTCAAGTAAACCGGTTTTATAAAACAGTTCATCAATATTCATATCAAGTTCTGAATATCCGAGATATGATTTTAAAAAATCAGCTTTCCCTGCAGGTGTAAACCTATAATCTGTTTTCCAGAGAGTTGTTGTGGGCACAAGAAAATGTCCAAGGTCCTGGTACCGGTATGAGACAACAGATTTCTCCCAGTCCACTAAAACACTTCGCGTGTCAGAAATAATAAAGTTTCCCGAGTTCACTTCGCTGTTTACAGTACAGAGCCTTTCGCTGCTGAAAATATTTTTTTCACGCTCCGAGAGTTCCAGCATCTCATCGTGATACTTCAGCAGAAGTAAACGGACATTGGAATATTCAGAAGAACTGTTCATGTTAATAAGTTTTAAACTTTCAGAGCAGATATCTTTCAAAGGATCTGCCTGTACAATAAGTCTGCTGTCACAGGGAAGTTTGTGAATTTGTGAAAATATAAAGGCTGCTTTTTCACTATCGCAATTATAGTCAAGAGGCCTTCCCTCAATGTACTCCATTAGAAGAACTCCTCCGGCAAAACCTGAAGGTTTGCTGTCATAAAATAAAGGCCGCGGAGTAACTCCCGAATCTTCTAAACTTTTCAGGACATTAAACTCATACTCGATCTGGTTATTGATAAAAAGCTGGCTCCCGTGATTTATTCTGAAAACAGATTTTTCTCCGGAAGAAACGACCAGATAATTTTCATTATACTCACCCGATGCAAGATGTAAAATTTCTGTAATGCCGCTGACCCATTCGCTTTCATTCAGGTAATCTTTTATTTTTCCGCTTTCGGGCATTATAACTCTCTCTGTTTATTCAGCTTATTATGAACTTTCAATATTATGCATTAAAAAAATCAATACAATTCCTTTAAAAACTGTCAGTAATTATTTTAAATTCACGCCGAATATAAACTCTCTCATACCGGCTCCACACAGGAAATAGCGGCATTTTCATGTTCGTGAAACTTAAAAGCCGGGATGACAGTCAAATAATTTATTCCCTTCATAAATGAAATCATCTGAATAAAACTTTCTGTACAACAATCTTCATCCAGGGCTTAAATGATTGTCTCGCGAAAGCGTAACTTGCAAACTTGAATATTTCGGCCTCGGTAGGATAGGAAAAAATCTGCGGCATAAATCCTGTTGCTTTCATCCTGCTCCGGATAGCCATTGAAGCAAGAGGAATTATTTCTCCGGCCCTGTTTCCGATCATTGCAGCTCCGATGATCCTGTTCTTTTTCCCGAGAATCAGTTTAAGAAAACCGGTTGTATCATTTTCAGCCTGTGCCCTGTCCATATCGCCAAGGTCAACCATAACAGTATCTTTAAACCTGCCCGATTCACGCGCTGCCTGTTCAGTATACCCCGCATGTGCGACTTCCGGCTTTGTAAAAGTCGTCCATGGAACTGCCGAGTAATCAACAGCAGATTTTTTAAGAGGAAAAATTATGTTTCTAAGGACAACCCCGGCCTGGTAACCCGCCATATGAGTAAACTGGTACGGGCCTGCAGCATCACCGCATGCATATATGTTTTTTACACTGGTCTGCAGATATTTATTAATAGAAATAAATCCGCGGTCATCAGATTTAACCCCGGCATTTTCAAGCCCCAGACCCTCAGTCGCCGGGACTCTTCCCAGCGATACCAGAAGATCACTCCCGCTGATTGTCTCTGTTTTGCCTTCCTTTTCTATTGTCACGTAAATTTTACTCCCGGTTTTTTTTACCTCTTTAATCTTCGAGGAAAGTTTCAAAGAAATCCCTTCATCAGTAAGCACCTTCTCCATAAGCGGTGCAACTTCAGGATCATCTTTAGGGAAAAGATGATCTGCTATATCAATTATTTCGACATCCGAACCGAGATGCCGGAAGCCCTGGCCAAGTTCCAGGCCTATTGGTCCGCCTCCGAGTATAATCAGTTTTTCGGGGAGCTTTTTAATTCTGAATATATTTTTATTCGTATAAAACGGTACTTTATTCAATCCGGGTATGGCAGGGACAGCAGGATTTGATCCTGTTGCTATAACAATATTTTTACCGGTTATAATCCTGTCATGAACCCTTACAGTATGATTATCCACCAGAATGCCTTTCCCTTTAATAACATCAACTCCAAGTGAAGTAAATCGATCAACAGAATCATGCGGAGCAATGGTCTCAACAACCTTATTCACCCTTTTCATGACTGCAGAAATGCTGACATCTTTTAATGATGCAGAAAGACCGAACTCCCGGGAACCACTTATCTCTGACGCTAAATGTGCTGCCCGTAAAAATGATTTGCTCGGTACGCAGCCTGCATGAAGGCAGTCCCCTCCCATTTTATCCTCTTCGATCAATGCAACTTTCGCTCCCATTGAAGCTCCGCCCGAAGCAGCGACAAGCCCTGCGCTCCCTCCGCCTATAACGATTATATGATAATTGTATTTCATTATTTACCCCGTCTATTCTTAATATGAATCTTTACCGCAGATGCACGTACGAATGGAAAAATGTAATCACACTTATTAAAAATCTGCACAATTAAAAACTCTGTGCCTCTGTAAAAAATTTATTTAATGCAATTTATCCAACAGTCTCTTTGCCAGTTTTAATTCTGTACCAGTATAATATTTTTTTAACCGCCACCGGAAATATCCCCAGAATAGCGAAAGAGATAATAAGCCCCGGAGAAAAAATTCCTGACATCGATTCGATCTTTCCCAGCTCCCTTCCTGCGTTAACATAAACTGCGGTACCTGCAAGCATTCCTATCTGCGATACCCAGTAAAAAGTAACCAGCCTGATTCTTGTAAGGCCCATAAGAAGATTAATAAGAAAAAACGGAAATACAGGAATAAGTCTCAACATAAAAAGATAAAAGGCTCCCTCTTTTTCTATACCGGAGTTTATAACGCTCAGCCTGTCTCTGAATTTTTTCTCCACCCAATTTCTAAGAAGATAGCGTGAAAAAAAACAGGCGAGTGTTGCACCGATTGTACTGGCAAATGAAACTGAAATGAGCGTAATAACAAATCCGAATAACGCTCCTCCCGCAAGATTCAGAAGCGCTGCACCGGGAAGTGAAAGTGCAGTCATTACTATGTAAATCAGCATGTAAATAATTATTGTAAGTGTCCTGTTATCAGTATAAAATATATTAAATTTTTCTCTCGACTCTTTGAGATAGGAAAGTGTAAAATAATGATTCAGATCAAAAACAAAAAAAGCTGCAGCACAGCCTGTAATTATAAGCGCGATAATAATTCTATTCC
>DAONFJ010000114.1:0-9024 GCA_035403545.1 Spirochaetota bacterium | reverse complement strand
CCCTGAACCGTAATACTGGGCGGCAAGAGCGGTTAAATACCCCACAAGGCCCATAAAGAAGAACATCAGGGTCTGCATCATTACCCCTCCTCCCATCGCGGCATTCATCTGTTCCGGGCCGATTTTTGCAAGAAAGAGCCTGTCTGTGAATGTCATCACACCATCACAGGCTGCTGACAGGATCATGGGGAGAGCAATGGCAAGCATCTCGGCAACCCCGCCCTTTCCCCGGTAATTTAATAACAACTTTTTTATTTTCATAGTATTTAACCTTTAATAGTTTACAGTTATTGCACTCCATCCCCGAAGATGACACGCTTGAGAAGTTCAATCAGCCGGATGAGGGTAAAATTTGTTGGCTATAATACACAATAGTCAGGGCCCCCTCTCAGAATTTATCAGGAAAGGGGGCATGACAGTACATGATTTCTCAGCAGCATTCTTCTACAAAGGTTTCACCGGTACGCAGATATCGACAGTGAACTTCCCGTTTTCCGGTTCTTCCGGGTAAATCTCAAAACATGGCCTGTCGTCCGGCTGTTATCCGCTTTGCGGAAGCCATGTACCGTAAACCCAAGACCATGCTTCCTGAAACTCGCTGCCGGAAAGCCGAAAGCGGGATATGGCATATTTTCCTGATGCAATAGTCATCTTACCCGTTTCTCCGCTTACCACGGTTGACGCCGGCACTACCAGAGAGACGCTTATCCGCTGTTTATCCTCTTCTGTGATATCCGGATTGTCATGGTATACAATTATGAATTTTGCATCCTCTCCTATAAGGTTTCTCGGGCCTGCCCAGCTGCATAGTTTCCCGAAAAGTTTCTCAAAAAGAGCGGGATTACCTATGTAGGGGCCGATGTTGCGCACATACGCTACCGTCATTTCGGGCAGATTCTTTACTTCCACAGTCTGTTGTTGAGTATTCATTGAAAACCTCCATCGAATTGTATTTTCTGCATACTCAACATGAACCGGTGAGAAAAACTTTGCTTGCCCCTTATTGCTTCCTGTTTGATTTAAATTGCTATCCTCTTGACTCCGGTTGCTTTTATTTTTACGCCACTGGCTCGGGCTTATGAAAAAATATTTCTTAAATGTCCGGTTAAATAGCGAGGGACTGGAAAATCCGCAGTCGTATGCGATTGCAGTAACCGGTTTTGTCATATCGGCAAGGAGGAGATATGCCGCTTTCTCGGCCCTTGTTCTTTGTATAAAATCAAATAGTGTTTCATTCATTACCGAGGTGAATATCCGGTGAAAATGAAATTTCGAGAAGAATGATATCTGTGCCAGTTCATCAAGATTGAACTCGTGGTCGATGTTCTTCTCAATGTAATCGAGGACGCGGTTAATGCGCGCACGGTACTCCGGATTCAGATTCTTGATATCTGCAGGTGTATTATCCATTAAGTATTATCAGTCCTTATATTTAAAATACCGGCCATAAACAGCTGCGCGCTGAAACCGGATCAGCAAATCCGAGAGTAAAGCCAATCTTAAATCCTGATTATGCGGAAGTCTTTTTTAAACAGAAAATGATTAAAATAATATGTCAATAAAATTGCATAATGGTGTAAACATAATTCCATGCAAGGCAATATTTGCAACTGTAATTGCGGTAATATACATCAGAACCAAAACATTAAAGCGGCAGATTATTCACAGCGCTTCGCATATGCACCCTTGAAAATAAATTGCTATCATAAAAATCGATTTACAGCATCTAATCTTTCCCTTGACTTATTTCCCGCATTATATTATAGACATGACATAATCCACCATTCCCGAGGCCTTAAATATTTTGAAAGTATGTATCGCAGAAAAACCGAGCGTTGCTAAAGAGATCGCCCAGATCCTGGGAGCAAATTCAAGAAGAGACGGATACTTCGAAGGGAACGGATACAGGGTTACCTGGACATTCGGCCATCTCTGTACCCTTAATGAACCTGATGATTATACCTCCGAATGGAAGAAATGGAATCTTGCGACTCTCCCCATGCTCCCCGAAAAATTTGATATAAAGCTTATAGCAAACTCCGGTGTGGGTAAACAGTTCAGGATAATAAAATCGCTGATGGACGACTGCGAAGAAGTAATAAACTGCGGTGACGCAGGAATAGAGGGTGAGCTGATTCAGCGCTGGGTGCTGAAAAAAGCGGGATGCCGGAAACCGGTAAAAAGATTATGGATATCATCACTTACCGAGGAAGCGATCAGGGACGGTTTTACAAAACTTAAGGACGGCAAAGACTATGACCTGCTCTATGAAGCGGGAAACTCCCGTGCGATAGGCGACTGGCTACTTGGGATGAATGCAACCAGGCTTTATACTCTCAAATACGCTAACGGAAAAGGAGTGCTTTCAATAGGGAGAGTTCAGACCCCGACCCTCGCACTTATTGTTAAACGCTATTATGAAATTGAAAACTTCACTCCTGAAAAATACTGGGAGCTAAAGACCGTATACCGTGAGGTTCTTTTTACCGCAGCCGACGGAAAATTCTCCACCATAGATGCAGCGAATATAATTCTTGAAAGAATAAGAGATAAAAATTTTACCATTACATCCTTCACCAAGAAAAGGGGGACGGAACCTCCTCCCCCATTATTCGATCTTACATCTCTGCAGGTGGAGTGTAATAAAAAGTTCGCACTTTCCGCGGACAGCACTTTGAAAATAGTTCAGAACCTGTACGAAAAAAAGTTTATCACTTACCCGAGAGTTGATACAAGATTTCTCCCGTCTGATGTTTTCCCGAAAGTACCGGACATACTCAAAAGCCTGAAATCCTATGTGAAAGAAATTGAACCGTTAATGAGCGAGCCTATACGTAAAAGCAAAAAAGTTTTCGATGACTCAAAGGTCACAGATCACCACGCGATCATTCCAACAGGTGTTAATCCTCAGAATCTTGCATTTAATGATGAAAAAGTTTACGATATAATCACGAGGCGTTTTATAGCAGTATTCTATCCTGATTGTATTGTTTCCAATACTGCCGCGCTCGGCGAGTCTGATGAAATCAGGTTCAAGGCTACCGGGCGACAGATAATTGAAGATGGATGGCGTATACTTTTCCCGAAGCAGGAGAAAAAAGAGGATGATGAGGAAGCACAGATAATACCTGACTTTGTGAAAGGTGAATCGGGCCCCCATACTCCTCAAGTTTCAGAGAAGGAGACTAAACCTCCCCGGCACCATACGGAAGCGACACTGCTCCGTGCCATGGAGACTGCGGGAAAATGGTCTGACGATGAAGAGATACGCGACGCCATGAAGGAGAACGGCATCGGGCGCCCGTCAACCAGGGCCGGAATTATTGAAACACTTTTTAAACGAAGTTATATTATACGTGAAAAAAAGAATATTATTCCCACAGCTACAGGGATTCAGCTTATTGATACTATTGAAAATGATCTCCTTAAATCTGTGGAGCTTACAGGTTTATGGGAAGGCAAACTCCGCCGTATAGAACGGGGAGAATATCAGTCATCGGACTTCCTGGAAGAAATGAAGAATATGGTTCAATCACTGGTCTCTGATGTAAAGAAAGAGACTGGCAAGATGATACATCTGACAGAGAAAAAAACAAAGGGTGCAAAGACACCGGGCAAAGCCTCACAAAAACCTGCACCGGCAAAGAAGGCCGCATCTCCGCAGAAGACCGGATCTACATCCGAAGCAGCATCCCTGAAGGAGACTACCTGTCCAGTATGTAATAAAGGAAAAATAATTAAAGGTAAAGCCGCCTACGGATGCAGCGAATACAAATCAGGATGCACCTTCAGAATCAATTTTGAAATTGAAGGGAAAACTCTTACTGAAAAACAGATCTTCAGCCTGATAAAGAATGGTAAAACCGGTGAGATAAGCGGATTTGCAGCCGGAAATAAAAAAGTCAAAGGGCATCTGGTTTTAAACGAAAATCACATCCCAGGTTTAATCATCAGTAAAAATGATGAGAGCATCACAACCGCGAAAAAACAGGCTCCTGCGATTCCTGAAAAGAACCAGGCGTTACAGTGCAGAAAATGCGGTACCGGGAATATGATCAAAGGGCATACCGCATACGGGTGCAGCCGCTACAGGGAAGGATGCAGATTTATTGTACCCTTTGATCAATTACGCAGCAGATTTAATACAGACGAACTGACTGAGGATATTCTTGACCAGTTTTATTCTGCAAGCCTCAGTTGAGTATATTTCCGTATCATCGGTTCATTGCAAAGCCGTTAAATATCAGGATTCAAAACTCCAGGCAGGCCATGCCTTAACTCTTATGTAACATTAAAAATATTTCTATATAGAATCAATGTTAATTCCTTAACATATATTTTAGTATAAAATAAACGATTTTATCTCCCAGCCGAAAGTGACGGGGAGAATAGAACATTTTCTATTATAAAAAAATATAAAAATTATTACTGATATAGAATTGTTTTTTCAGTGGTCAGTAACTGAGTATTTTTATACTATAGAGACAGTAGGAGGCCATATGTTGAATTTTGCTGCAAATTTAACAATGTTATTTACCGAGGTACCGTTTTTAAACCGGTTTGCTGCTGCTGCAGATGCCGGATTTAAACACGTAGAATTTCTTTTCCCCTATGATTACGATATGGATGACATTAAGAACCGTCTGAGTGAAAACGGGCTTAAACAGGTGCTGTTCAATCTTCCATGCGGTGATTGGGCCGCCGGAGAGCGTGGTATTGCGTCTCACCCCGATAGAATAACAGAATTTCGTGACGGTGTCAGGGCAGCAATTGAATGGGCCGAAAAGCTCGGAGTTCATCAGGTGAACTGCCTGGCAGGAAAACGCCTTGCTTCTGTACCACGGGAAGTTCAGAGAAAAACTTTTATTGCAAACCTTCAGTATGCCGCAGACCAGATGGCACGGCATAAGCTTCTACTGCTTATAGAACCGATTAATCATTTCGATATTCCGGATTTTTTTCCTAATACATCTTCGCAGGCATTTGATATTTTGAAAGAAACCGGAAGATCAAACATTTCACTACAATACGATATCTACCATGCTTTTAAGGAAAGCGAACCTGTTGAAAATGTGCTGAGAGAATCCATCGCCAGAATAGGCCATATACAGATTGCCGATGCGCCGGGCCGGCACCAGCCCGGAACAGGTGAAATTAATTATAAAACAATTCTGAAACTGATTGATGACCTGGGCTATAAGGGATTCGTTTCAATGGAATACGTTCCTGAACCGGACACCATCACTTCGCTGGACTGGATTAAAAAATACGGTTACAGTTTATAAAATAAATCTATGGAGAAATTTCTATGAATAAAATGATAGGATTTATAGGACTGGGAATTATGGGCAGACACATGGTAAAAAATCTGCTGAAGGCCGGATATAGCGTTGCAGTTTATGATATTATTGATGCCGCGGTTGAAGACGGAGTAAAGGCCGGCGCAGTAAAGGCAGCATCTCCTGCGGAAGTTGCCGCACTGACAGATATGGTTATAACAATGCTGCCGAATTCACCCCATGTAAAAGAAGTTGTGTTAGGGAAAAACGGAGTTATTGAGGGCGCAAAGCCGGGGACAATTGTTATAGATATGAGTTCCATTGACCCGATTATCAGCAGGGAGATTGCCCGTGAACTGGCCGAAAAAAATATAAGCATGATGGATGCTCCGGTAAGCGGCGGTGAGCCGAAAGCAATTGACGGGACTCTCTCTATAATGGCCGGAGGAAGCAAAGAAGATTTTATAAAAGCAGAACCTGTCCTTAAGACTATGGGGACATCAGTTCAGCTTGTCGGGGATATTGGGGCGGGTAATGTTACGAAACTGGCCAATCAGATAATTGTTGCCCTTAACATTGCCGCGATGTCCGAGGCGCTGGTACTGGCAACGAAAGCCGGTGTTGATCCCGGCCTGGTATACAAAGCTATCCGAGGCGGACTGGCAGGAAGTACAGTTCTGGATGCTAAAGCTCCCATGATTTTGAACCGTAATTTTAAACCCGGTTTCCGCATAAACCTCCACATCAAAGATTTGATAAATGTATTAAATGCCGGCCATGAAATGGGTGTTTCACTACCGCTGACAGCTGCTGTTATGGAAATAATGCAGGCTTTAAAAGCAGACGGCATGGGTGATGATGATCACAGTTCTATAGTCCGTTATTATGAGAAGATGGCCCATGTTGAAGTTGTTCCAGGTGAAAATCATAATAAATAGGCACACAAAACTTATCAGAATAGAAAACTGCCGGCTTATAATACAAGGCTCTATTCCTGCACCTGAATATCTGTAATCACTCACGGTAAGGCATACTAAACAAATTAAATATTTGTAAAAAATCCATCAACAGCTTCCGCATTATCCCGTCGTTACTTAATTGACAAAAATTCCGCCGCTGAAAAAATCTGCTTTGTAAAAAATTATAATTGTTAATTTCTTAACATATATTTTAGTGCAGAATAATTGACTATATCTCCCCCACACTGAAGACGGCCGGGAGATTAAAGCCTTTTCTATTACAAAAAAAGTACAGGAATTATTACTGAAAATTTTTCCAGGGAGAATCTGATGTTCAGCAGACTTTTTGAAACTATAAAAATAAATAAGACAACAATAAAAAACAGAATTGTCTACCCTTCTCTTGCCCTGTCATATTCAGACGACAGAAAGCTGAATGACAGGTATCTTGATTATTACAGGGAAAAGGCAAAAGGTGGAGCCGGCATTGTTACCGTAGGCCCCGTGCTTTTTGATAATACCGGTACCGGTGTTATAACTCCATCCATTGCTGACGATGAATCTGTTCCATCTTTCAGCAGGCTCGCCTCTGTCATAAAAGATGAGGGAGCATGCGCGTGGATGCAGCTGTACCACGCGGGAGCTTATTCCTACTCATCCATGATGGATGGAATGCAGCCTATTGCGCCGTCTTCTTTATATTCAAAATATTCGAAAGAGACTCCGAGAGAGATGACAATTGATGATATTATTTCGGTACAGGAATCATTCATTAAGGGAGCAGAACGGGCAAAGGAAGCCGGTTTTGACGGAGTTGAACTTCTCGGTTCAGCCGGTTACCTTATCACACAGTTTCTCTCCCCTCTGAAAAATATAAGAACAGATCAGTACGGCGGATCATTTGAGAACAGGACACGTTTTGTACGTGAACTTATCGAAAAGATGAGAAAACGTCTCGGCCCTGATTATCCGATAACGATCCGTATGGCTGGAAATGATTTTGTTCCCGGAAGCACGACAGACAATGATACGCCAATGATCGCAAAAGTTTATGAACTGGCCGGGATAGACGCAATCAGCGTAACCGGGGGCTGGCACGAATCCCTTGTCCCGCAGCTGGCAATGAACCTCCCGCGCGGAGGATTTACCTATCTCGCAGAAACAGTTAAAGCAGCTGTAACAATACCGGTTATCGCATCCAACAGGATATCCGATCCATTTCTGGCAGAACAGATTATCAAAGACGGTTATGCAGATATGGTTAACCTTGGCAGGGTACTCATCGCTGATCCATACTGGCCGCAGAAAGCCCGTAACGGATCAGCCGAAGAAATCCGTCCCTGCGTTGCATGTTCACAGGGGTGTACAGATGAATTTTTCAGCGGACGCCCCGTAATATGCCTGGCCAACGCGCGCGCAGGATTTGAAGGAGAGAGAAATATTTCTCATGCGGATTCTCCGAAAAGAGTAATGGTCATAGGAGCAGGTCCCGGCGGGCTTGAAGCCGCTTACCGTGCTGCGGAGGCAGGCCATGTAGTTGACCTTTATGAAAAGAATGACGATATTGGCGGGCAGATATGGATAGCCGGTACTCCGCCTCATAAGCATGAACTTCATGAACTTATACGGTATTACAATGCTATGATCGGCAAGTACAAAGTAAACCTGCACATTGGAACTGAGGTTACAACTGAACTTATAGATAAAGTAAAACCTGATTTTATCATATCGGCCGAAGGTGCTGCCGTATCAGTCCCTCCGATTGACGGAATGTCCGGTGAGGCAGTAATCTCCGCGTGGGATGTTCTTGAAAATGATCCGCCGCTCGGCAAACGAATTGCAGTCATCGGTGGCGGTGCCGTGGGACTTGAGACAGCCGAATTCCTTGCAGAGAAAGGAACCATCGATCCGGAGACTCTCTATTTTCTTTTTAAATACAGGGCCGAAAGCGATGAAAGGCTACATGAGCTTATGAGAAAAGGCACAAAGGATATAACCATTTTTGAAATGCAGCCGAAAGCCGGTAAAGACGTCGGTAAATCTACGAAATGGATACTTCTCGCGAATATTGAAAATTTTGATGTTAAAATAATCACTTCCGCAAAAGTTAAATCTGTAAAAAATAATACTGTTATTTATGAAAAAGACGGTAAACTGCATGAGCTGGAATTTGACAGCATCATCAACGCGGCCGGATCAAAACCTGTAAGAAAAATCGCAGATAAACTCAAAGATACGGAGATACAATATGAGATTATTGGAGACAGCGTCCGTCCTGCTACAATACTTCAGGCAATTCACGAGGGGTTTCTTGCGGCGATGAAAATCAGGTAGTATTAACCGGTTTTTAATTTTATTACCGGTTTGATTTATCTCATTTTTTGTAGTGATTAAAGTAAATAAAAAAGGCTGTCCATTTGGATCAGCCTTATTTACATAGAATTTTCTATAGCCTATTATTCTTTTCCGGCTCCGCGGCCTGTCTTTTTCGTTCTTGAGTTCTGAACCTGCATTCTTCTCATCTTTTTGATACGACGTCTTTCGGCTTCTTCTTTTTTACGTTTCTTCTCTTCGCTAGGTTTTTCGTAATATCTTCTTCGCTTGAGTTCTTTGAAGATGCCTTCGAATGCCATTTTTTTCTTCAGATTCTTAAACGCTTTTTCGATGTCGCCATTAACTTCAACCTCTAATGGGCTTGTCATAGAAAATCACATCCTTTATATAATATATTTTACTTAACACTTCAATCCGGTACATTTTTGTCAATTTAAAAACACATTTTTTTT
>DAONFJ010000113.1:0-9054 GCA_035403545.1 Spirochaetota bacterium | reverse complement strand
GGGGAATGATATCCCGTAAGCCGAACTTTTCCCGGGATCAATAATTACCCTGACACTCTTCTTTCTTCCTCCGAGAAGTTCCACCCGCCCCAGGTCCGGAGTGCTTGAAAGCTCTCTTGCAAGCGGAGCCGCCAGTCCCCTGAGCGAATAATCATCTCTTTCCGCCGAGCTGAATGTCAGTACAAGAAACGGAACATCATCTATTGTGTATGACTTCACCTGCGGCTGCATAATTGACGAAGGGAGACGGCTGCGGATTTCCATCAGCTTGTTATGCACCTTTACAAGTGACGGCTCTATCGGTTCTCCGATTTTAAACCTTACCGTTATAAGGCTTCCATGCGCCTGGCTCGCGGAGTAAACATATTCAACTCCGTCAAGCCCCCATACTCCGCGCTCTACCGGTTCTGTGATTTTGCGTTCGACTTCTTCAGCCCCGTAGCCCGGAGCGGAAATCTGGATATCTATCATGGGAACCAGAATCTGCGGTTCCTCCTCTTTCGGTGTGAGTATTACTGCGGCTATTCCCAGCAGTATACTTACAACCGCGATAATCGCGGTGAGTTTCGAATTGATAAATTTTTCAGCAAGTGCTCCCGCAAATCCTCTGCTGATTTCGCCATTTTCATTTTTTTTCATTATTTCACCTCTTCAGATTCTTTGAAGCCGTTAGTTGAATAATTATATATGCCTGCCATCACAGTGAGATACTCCTCCTCTGCTGCGGCGAGATTAATGATAAGGTCAGTTTTTCTGGAGAATACATCTACAAGCTGAAATGCTTTAATTGATCCGCCTGTAAAAAGTTTCTGCGAGTTTCTCACCAGTTCGTTCATAAGAACTGTATTCTCATTCATGATTGAAATGTTTTTTTTGAGGATATCTGAAAATGTATAGAGCCTGTTAAGTTCAATCTCGCCGTTTAATTTTGCTTCTTTTGCCCTGTATCTGGACGCATCGCTTTCAAGCTCCGCCTGTTTAACAGCGCCGTAATCCATCGGTGAAAGTATATTCATCTTAATGTAAAATCCTGCAGTATATGAATCGCCGGTGCTGCGGTCTCCGTTATATATATTTGTTTCAGCGAAGAGACCGATCTTCGGCATGAAAATCGATTTTTCCGCTTCGGCTCTGTTCGCTGCGCTATGAGCGATTGCCTCATACGCCCTGACTTTATAGGATCCGTCAGCAGAGAGATTTTCAGTTTTCAGATACGTGTCAGAGAAAGAGATAATGTCTCTGTCCGATGGAACCCATCCCGCCGGGAGAGAATTTCCGGACATCTTCCCGAGATATACACGGAAAGATTCTGTTTTTG
Source organism: Spirochaetota bacterium (assembly GCA_035403545.1). Lineage (GTDB taxonomy): Bacteria > Spirochaetota > UBA4802 > UBA4802 > UBA5550 > WRGT01. The sequence continues at coordinate 7,736 of DAONFJ010000113.1, read as the reverse complement.
ATTCGTTTTCTGACAGGTGTACCTTGATCCTGTTCTGAAGTGTTTTCAGGGAAAGTATTCCTGAATACTCGACAAGGTTTGAACGGAGTCCGCCCTGGTAGTTTGCCAGAACAGCATCCACTCTTTCTGACATGGCTTTCAGTTCCTCTCTGCGTTTCATCAGAACTGCTATCTGTCCGTAAGCTGATGCAGCTGTACTGAATTCGTTTAAATAAATTGAACTGCTCTGCAGTTTTTTTGCCTCGGCAATATTTTCCTTTGCTTTGGCTGCTTCAACTCCGGCACCTCCTTCAAACAGCGGAAGGTCAAGCCCGAGAGTCCCTTTCTGGTAATTACCGGTACCCGGATTGTTGAGATTGTCCGGAATAAAATCGTCCTGAGTTACTCCTCTCTGCCCCATGTTGGACATAAAGGTCAGGCCCGGATCATTTGTAGTGTATACTTTGGCGTCAGCATAAAGAGTAGGGTACCAGTGCCTTGCGGAACGGTTTTTGGAAATGTCTGCAGCCTTTGCTTCTGATACAGCTGCTTTTTGCGAAGGAGAGTTTCCCTTTATTTTTTCCCATATCTGGTGGAACTGCAGTCCATTAACTTCTGTTTTATCCTGTGCGTAAATCGGTTGAACCGTACCCGTTAGAGATAAACCTATAATGAGCAGTAAATATTTCATTAAACTGTTGTTTGTATTTTTCATGATTAAAACCCCTTTTAATATGATATTTAAGTAATTAATTAAATGCTTAAATATTGTCAAGTAAAAAATATTTTAGTGAAAGTCTGCTTTAAAATAATGAAAAATGTTGAAAGAATCAATGCTGATCTATCAGATTTTATGCATGTATTAAAGTTGATAGTTAAATTTTCCTGTAAAAATATTGAAATAAGTAAGAAATTTTGTTGATTTTAGTGTGTGACTAATATAAAAATTACATATAAGAGTTAACAGGAGAGTCAAGCCGGATGAATTCAAAAAAAATTCTACTGTCAGTGTTGTTAATATTTTTAATGATATTCAGCGGCTTTGCGGCAAAAAAAAAGAAACACATTTTCCCCCCGGTTCCGGAATTTACTTCGATGCCGGATATTACACGGATAACCGGCAAAGGAAAGCTGGTTGTGGCAATGACTGCCGCAGACCAGGCACCCTTTTTCTTTGTTAATTCCAGAAGGGTACTTGTCGGCCTTGATGTGCAGATAGCCAGGGAGATCGCAGATAAACTTGGAGTTGAAGTGAAGTTTGACCGCTCTGCAAAATCATTTGATGAAGTTGTTACAAATGTTGTACAGGGGAGAGCGGATGTTGCAATATCAAAACTGAGCAGAACATTTCCGAGAGCGAAAAATGTCCGCTTTTCCACTCCATACATAACCTTCAGGCACGGCCTGCTTTTAAACCGTATAAATGCTGCAAGGGCCATCCGTGAACTTCATACCACCGAAAAGGAATATATACAGAAATTCCCCGGGAAATTAGGTGTAATTGAGCATTCTTCTTATGAAATATTTGCGAAATCTAATTTTCCATATGCGAAGATAGTATCATTTCAAAAATGGGAGGATGTAATTGCAGCAGTTAATGACGGAAGTATTGATGCGGCATACCGTGATGAACTTGAAATAAAAAAAATTATACGCCTGAATCCGGACGCTTCTCTCCGTATTAAAACCGCCCTTATAACTGATAAATCAGATCCTATTTCCATTGCTGTCAGGTGGAATGATACTAACCTGCTTGCATTCATAAATATGGTCATTGAGTCCGGGGCATTTTCCAGCAATGCAGAACAGCTCTTTGATTCATACGGCGATCTTTTTTTAAAGAATATTTAATAATCGATTATAACAGGCACAGGTGGATAATGATGAACAATCCAAAAATTGGAGCCTCAATATTAAAGAGTCCTGTAACAATACTTGTTTCTGTTGCAGCCGGAATTTTATTAGGCATTTTTTATCCTGCAATTGCAAAATTTTTAGCCCCGTTCGGGCAGATGTATCTTTATTTTCTTCAAATGTGCGTTATCCCCATCCTGATTACTGCCATAGCTTCCAGTATAGGAAGTATAATTCAGACGGAAGAAGCGCGTTCATCAATTTTAAAACTGGTAATGATATTTATAATCGGGCTTTTCGTAACTGCCGGTATTGGCGTTTTTTCCGGCGCGCTTGGCAGGCCTGGGGTTATGAACAGTGAAAATTTTTCACGCCTGGGATCTATACTAAAGGGATCACAGCATGCCACCGACCTGGAGGTTTCGCTTTCCGGGGCAGTCGAATCTGCAGCTTCGTCCACGCAAAGCGGATCCTTAGTTCAATTTCTATTAGAGATTGTCCCGGCCAATATTTTTAAATCTCTCAGCACCGGCAGGGCTCTTGAGCTTGTGTTCTTTTCCATCATTTTCGGGATAGCAATCGGCGTGCAGGATAATAAGCGGCTTATCCTGGCTTCAAAGGATTTATTTAATGCTTTTCAGAAGATAATCAACTGGGCCTTGTATGGCCTTCCATTCGGACTTGTTTTTCTGCTTTCTGCCCAGATAGCGGATGTAGGTTTAAGCATAGTATTTTCAATGGGTAAATTCATACTGATTTTTTATATAGCGGGGATGGTACTTTTTCTCTTAACGAGTATTATAATAGTATTAAATACAAAGATGCCGACCGGTGTTACTTTAAAAGCCATGCTTGATCCTGTGATTATTTCTCTTGCCACCAGGAGCAGTTTTGCCGCACTCCCGTCTGCGATTGACTCACTTGAAAAGAAACTTGGTTATGATGCTGTTAAAACAAATCTTATACTCCCTCTGGGGATTACAGTATGCAGGTATGGAAATACTTTATACTTCGGGATAGCAGCGTTTTTTGTAGCCCAGTTATATTCCATGAACATTACGCTTACACATGTAGTAATTATATTTGTAGGAAGCGTGTTTGCCGGGATGGCTACTGCCGGTTCAAGCGGTATACTTACACTTGCCATGATGAGTATAATCCTCGATCCTCTTGGCCTTCCGCTTGAGGCTGTGCTGATTCTTTTTATCGCTATAGACCCGATCGTGGACCCCATGCGGACTGTTCTTATTGTACATACCAACATGGGCGCAGCTACATTTCTGGCTCAAACAGAAAGTCCCGCGGAAGAGGAGTATTCGATTGAAGGATTGATTAAGGTAACACCGGTTATATTGGAATAGTTATAATGGTGATCCGCAATACTTCGGAATTTAAACATGTTTCGATACTGAACGCAGGGGATATTTCCCGTACGGGCCTGACCTCAGGAGGAGTATTTTAAATACAATGAAAATACGCATAAAGACAAGTCTTATCTCTTTGATTACGGTATTGATAGCTGTCACAGGCATAATTCTTATCATAATTTTTTATGTCAACAGCAGAGGGTCTATGCATTATTATGCGGATAAAATGCTCAGAGAAGTATCTGCAACAGTATCACAGAAAATAATCGGGTATCTGGGTTCCGCGCCCCGGTCAAACAGAATGACCCGGTATCTCATAGAAAACAATAAGCTTGATTACCGGAACATTGAAGAATTGCTGGCATATTTCAGAGAGGAGTTGAAAACTAATCCCGAATTTTTAATGTACTACTTTGCTGATACCAGCGGGAACATGCTGCTTTTAAAACGCCAGGACAAAGAGGGGAGGGAATCTTTTTCAAAAAGGAATGTTACCAGAACCGGCCAGGATGTAATTACAAAATGGAGGCATGAAGATGAATCTTTCAGAAAAACTTTCCAGGATACTAAGGAGGATTTAGTTAACGGCTATGATCCCAGGGCAAGGGTCTGGTATAAAAACGCTCTTGGCAAAAAAGATGTAAGCTGGTCCGAAATTTATTTCTTCGCATCAGACAAACAGCTGGGTATTTCCAATTCGGCTGCTATTTATAATGAAAATAATCTTATCGGTGTTGTCAGCATTGATATAGGTATTATTGAGTTCTCCTATTTTTTAAATCATATCAAACCGACTCCAAATACAAAAGTATTTATAAAAAACAACAAGAACGAAATAATTGCGCTGCCGATCAAAGATAAAACCGATGCATCTATTCTGTTTAAAAAACCAAAAGAACCTTCCGGTACAGCTATCTATGAACTCCACCGGATAGAAGATTATGAAGATGAGACTATCAGGGAATCTGACAGGAACAGGGGCCGCACGTCCGAACCGTTTTATTTTTCCTCCGGCGGTGAAACGTATATCTCAATGTATGCGCCTCTTCCGGATGATCATGGCCTGTCTCTTGAAATTGGAATTGTTATACCTGAAAAAGATCTTATGGGCACGGTATACAGAAACATAATTATTACTATAGCAGCATCTTTAATGCTGATTGTTATTACATTGCTGCTGGGCGCAGTATTTTCAAAAACTATAACAGAACCGTTAAATCTTCTCTCTCTTGAAATGTCTAAAATTGCCAATTTCGATATGACTTCAAATGAAGAGCAGAAAATCTCCACAATCATAAGGGAAATTGAAGATATGAAAATTTCTTTTTCCAGTATGAAAAACGGGCTTCGTTCTTTCAGCAAATATGTTCCGAGCGATCTTGTCGCTCAGCTTATAAACAATAATAAAGAAGCTGTTATAGAGGGAGAGAACCGGGAGCTTACTATGTTTTTTTCCGATATAAAAGGTTTTACAACAATTTCTGAACAGCTCTCTCCGGGGAAACTCGTGGAATCGCTTGGTGAGTATTTCAGTGTTACCAGCAAGACCATTGTCAATTCAAATGGTACTGTTGATAAGTATATAGGTGATGGAATCATGGCATTCTGGAATGCCCCGAAGCTGATTCAGGATCATCCTCTCCATGCATGCTTTGCCGCGCTGGATTGCCAGAAAAAGCTTGAGGAATTGTTCAATACAACCTGGAAAAAGAAAAGCATTCCCCCTTTTATTACAAGGATAGGAATTCATACCGGTTATGTGGTTGTCGGCAACATGGGGTATGAGGAGCGCTTTAATTATACCGTATTGGGCGACAACGCAAATCTTACGAGCAGGCTTGAAGGCATCAATAAACTCTATGGTACACTTATAATAATCAGTGAATCCACGTATAACTATGTATCGAACCAGGTAATCGCAAGGCTCCTTGATAAAGTCGCAGTAAAAGGGAAGCATAATGGAATCAAAATATATGAACTTATTTCTTCACGGAAAAAAGGCGACCTGCGGAATGCATTCCGTAACAGGTTAAAGAATGATTCGGATATAGATGTAATTTTAGCTCTTTTGAAAAAGCATGATACGGCTGTTAAATCATATTTCTGCAGGGAATGGGAAAAATCTCTTTCTCTGTTTAAAGAGCTGGATAACGAGTTTGCGGATGATCAGGTCATTAAAATTTATATTGAAAGACTTAAAAAATTTATCGCTTCACCGCCGCCTGAAGATTGGGACGGTACATTTATCGCGACTGAAAAATAAGCCCATCCGTTAAGGAGGTTTTATGAAAAAAATCAGGACGATTGGAATTGTGGGAGGAGTCGGCCCGTACGCGGGAATTGTTTTGAACAGAATGATTTTTGATGAAAGCAGGGCCAGGTGCGACAGGGATTTTCCGGAGGTTCACCTTATTTCAGCATCGGGAAGAATCGGCGACCGGACTGAATTTATTCTCTCGCCGCGGAAGAAAAAAAATCCGGCTTATGCTATTGTTGATATTGTAGAAAATCTTGCTGCTCTCGGTTCGGATATTATCGCAATACCCTGCAATACTGCCCATTCACCGGTGATATTTGATGTTGTACAGCGTGAAATTAAAAACAGGGGGATTAAAGTTCAGCTGATCAATATGATTGATGAAGTGATAAAAAATCTTCAGGATCTTAAGAAGAAGAGTCATAAAAAGAATTTAAGAACAGGACTGCTCGCCACAGTGGGCACAAACACAAGCGGTGTATACCGGGCTGCAATTGAAAAAAATGACGGAATGGAATTTGTTTCTTTGCCGGAAGAGTATATTAATCTTGTCCATGAAACAATCTACAATCCTCAATACGGATTGAAAGCAACCGGGGTTTTCGTATCGGACAGGGCAGTGAAAAATATCACTGCGGCTGTTGAGAACCTTGTTTTAAAAGGAACCGATTGTGTTATATTCGGCTGTACCGAGTTATCTATGGTTCTTCCGCGGATATCATCACGCGTTGAAATGATCGATTCACTCCGGGTGCTGGCCTTAACATTACTTAAGAGAATTAAAATGATGTAAATTCAGCTAGATGTGAGTGTGCTGTATGCATTTATGCTGCGGTCAACTGATGCCTTCTCTGACGCTTCGGTCTGCAGACCGGTGAAGTCCCGAATATGCTGAATCCAGCGTATTTGATGAGCGGAGAAAGGCTCTGAAACTATACTGTTATCAATCCTGTTGAATAAGCTATCATAAACTGAGCTGTATAATACATGGGGAGACCGATCGCCCTGTTTAAAAACTGTTTCTGTACAAACCTGTGCCGTGCGACAAATACATCTGATATATAAAAGAGCAGCGCGCCTGCAAAAACGAGATTTCTTCCTATGGGATTGTGCATTCCATTATTTTTGAACGAAGCAGCGCTTATAGTCATTACAGTTATAATGATTATGTAGGCACAGACAGGCCCGGCCATGCTTCCAAGACGGGATTTCAGCAGCACAAATATAGCCGTGCCTGCCACTAAACCGGCAGCTCCAACTGCAAACATCAGCCTGCCGGTTTCTCCGAATTTAAAGAAAGCAATTGAATACATTATATGGCCTGCAAGGAATGCTCCCAGGCCGGAGGTGAAAACTTTTTTGTTGGAAAAAAATATAAGGCAGATATCTCCGGCAAAACATAACAGAAGCCCGGTAAAGATAATGTAAAAATAAGTTATATTATTATGTGTCTGAAGAAGTGCCGTAACAATAAAAAGAAATGACAATAAAGGTTTAGTGGCTAAAAGGCCTTTGACCGACTCTCTTTTTTCAAAGAAAAGCAGCCCGGCGAGGAGTATTAATGCTGCGGATATTATGACACAGTTCATAGTACCTCATTATTGATCTTAATAAATAAGTCTAAGCCCGCAAAAATTTAATATTTTTTCTGCAGGCTTAAATTCTATTTTTTTGAAAACGGGAAGCCGCCCGGATTGGAGCTGATTGAACTTATAATGTTCATGCAGATTTAGTCAGCTTATCGTCCGAATCCCTGGTGCATTCTCCTGGTTATTCTTAGCTGGTAATCCTCTTCCTGTTTTGGAGTCAGGATTTCCCATGCATCTTTTTTTCTTGTGAATTTAAATTTTTCTTTTTCCTTAAGTTTCTCTTTCTGCCAGTTTTTCATTCTTTCAGATGTAAGTTCAGTCATACAGTCGTTTGCAAGTTCATCGAGAATTTCTTTAGCTCTCTGGATTTTTTCTCTCATCTGTCTGCTGAATGAATCATGGTAAGTAGCCTCTAATTCAAGTATAGTTTGTCCTACTTCCATTATCTGCACTGATAATTGATGGGAGAGTTTCTGGTCAGTTGATTGATTAATTTCCTGTTTTGTTGACATAGCACCTTTACCAAGTCCTTAATTATAAATGTACTTTTAATATATCCATTTCCCTGTACATTTTATATAAATTCTTTTTAAAATTCTTATTAAATTTTACTATTTCTTTTTTAAAAATGCGTTAAAAAACAGTAATAATTCCTAAATTTTTTTATAATAGAAAATGTACTATTATCCC
>DAONFJ010000112.1:0-9103 GCA_035403545.1 Spirochaetota bacterium | reverse complement strand
CAACATATAATAATACTATTGTTACTCTTACAGATATGCAGGGAAATGTAATTTCTTGGGCAACCTCTGGCGGTGAAGGCTTCAAGGGTTCAAGAAAATCTACACCATTCGCAGCGCAGATGGCAGCAAAAACCGCTGCTGAAAATGCAATGGAAACTGCGGGTTTACAATCAATAGAAGTTTATGTGAAAGGCCCGGGAATTGGAAGAGAAGCTGCTGTAAGATCTCTATTCCAGAGTGGATTGAATATTTCAAAAATTAAAGATATAACTCCAGTGCCCCATAATGGATGCAGACCAAAGAAAAGAAGAAGAGTGTAACGGAGAGTTTTCAATATGGCTAAGTATACAGGTCCAAAATGTAAATTATGTAGAAGAGAAATGACTCCTTTGATGTTAAAAGGACAGAGATGTCTAACCGACAAATGTCCGGTTAAAGGTAGTAAAAAATATCCTCCAGGTCCGCCAAGAAAAAGAAGAGCAAAAATGTCGGACTATGCAGTTCAGTTAAGGGAAAAGCAGAAAATTAAGAGAACTTATGGTCTTCTTGAAAAGCAGTTCAGAATTAATTTTGAAAATGCAAATAAGATGAGAGGAGTTACCGGTGAAAACATGCTTTCACTCCTTGAGAGAAGACTCGATAATGTAATATATCGACTTGGTTTTGCCACATCAAGATCTCAGGCAAGACAGTTAATTCAGCATCAGCACATACTTGTAAATGACAGAGTAGTTGATATTCCTTCATTTATCGTAAGAGAAGGAAATAAGGTTGAAGTAAGAGATTATTTTAAAACCAATATAATACTTGAGGATTCTATAAAACTTTCAAAAGCAATTGATTCTAAGCCTGAGTGGGTTGATGTTGATTATGAAAACAAAGTAGCAAAAATTATCAGAATACCGAAAAGAGAAGACATCAAAGATGGCTTCAATGAGCAGCTTGTAATTGAGCTATATTCAAAATAAGTAGTGATTCGATATTCGATAGAGCTGTTTATTTATTATTTTGTTGGAGGAGAAAATGGCCCAAAAAAATCTTCTTAAGGGCTTTAAAAGACCGGGTAAAATATCATTTGAACATGATGATTTACAACCAAATTATGGCAGGTTTATAGCTGAGCCTTTTGAAAAAGGTTATGGTTTGACAGTTGGAAATTCTCTTAGAAGAGTACTTCTTTCGTCAATTGAAGGTGCGGCCATCACTGCAATAAAAATTGAAGGTGTACCACATGAGTTCTCAACGATTACAGGTGTGTATGAAGATGTAACACGGATTATTTTAAATCTGAAAAAACTCAGATTTAAATATGACGGTGAAATATCTAAAGTACTTCATATAGTTAAAGAGGGATCAGGTGAATTGAAAGGTTTAGACTTCGATGTTGATCCTGATATCGAAGTAATGAATAAAGACCTGAAAATTGCTACTCTTAATGATTCTGCAAAAATAGATATGGAAGTTCAGATAGAAAGAGGAAGAGGGTATGTTCCTTCCGAAGTAAATAAACTGAATACTGAAACTGTCGGAGTAATTTCAATAGATTCAATTTTTTCGCCAGTTCAGAAGGTGAATGTAAAGGTTGAAGATACCCGTGTTTCCCAGAGAACTGACTATGACAAACTGATTCTGGAAATATGGACTGACGGTTCAATTAAACCTGATGATGCTCTTGCACAGGCTGCAAAAATTATTAAAGATCACATGTCTATTTTTATCAATTTTGAAGAAGAGCAGGAAGAGGAAGTTGAAGTAGTTGATGAAGGTATTGAGAAAATGAAAGTTCTGTTGTCTAAATCAATTGATGACATTGAATTTTCAGTCAGAGCATACAATACACTCAAGAGTCTTGATATTTCAACACTTGATGAACTTGTAAAAAGAACTGAAGATGAAGTAAGAAAATCTAAGCATAATAGTGATATAGTGCTTAAGGAAATAAAGACTAAACTCGAGGCTTATCATTTAAGTCTTGGATTAAAGGATTGAATGAGGTTTATAAATGAGACACAAAAATAAAGTAAGGCAACTTGGAAGAACTCATTCGCATAGAAAAGCTATGTTTGAAAATATGGTTACTTCATTATTTGAACATGAAAGAATAGTAACAACCAAACAGAAAGGAAAGGAATTAAAAAAGATTTCTGAAAAACTGATAACAAGGGCAAAACATAATATTGAAATTCCTGAAACTGAAGGCGAGAAAAAACTTCATAATAAAAGAGAAGTTCTTAAAGTTATTAAAAACAGAGATATAGTAGCTAAACTTTTTGATGATATAGCGCTTAGATTCAAGGATCGTAAGGGCGGTTATACAAGAATGTATCTTCTAGGGGTCCGACAGGGTGATGCCGCCGAGATGGCTATTGTTGAACTTGTTGACAGAGCACCAAAAGTTGAGCCTGTTAAAGCTGATAAAAAAGACGAAAAAGCAAAGAAAGTAAAAGAAAAGAAAACTAAATAACATTGTTTAATAACACTCATAAAAAAACTTCAGCTTGCTGAAGTTTTTTTTGTTTAAATTAGTTTATTTGAGATGCAAACTTTTTTCGCCTTTCCAACTCTACCGGATAAAGCATTTTTATATTATCAATAGCATCAACTTTAAATTTTTCCGGAATTCTATCATCAAAAATTGGTGTTATCTGATCTTTTCTCAATTTATACTTATCCTGTATAGCTCCTGTATTAAATTCATTTTTTACTTTATAAATTTCAAGTGCAGACTGCTTTGCCATCCTGCAGAATTGTATTGCAGTGATATATCTATCAATTATGTAATTAAGCTGATCTGTTTTTATTCTCTTTCTGCTTTTAATAAAAGCAATTTCCGGGTCATTAAAAAATTTTTTAGCTTCATTATAATTGAAATGCCCGTTTCTTAGATAACTTTCTACTTTCTGTGAATCGAAGAAAAAATGATAATCCTTGGCGGTAAATTTATCATCATAAGGTTTTACATCTCTTAATGGATCAAAAGGTTTATTGAAATAAGTAGCATAACCGCTATTTTTATCGTATGTGATAAATATTTCAATAGTGTTGTTGTCTATCGACGTAGCAGTTAAAATTTCTTTTGTGCGATCAATATACTGGGTACAGACACTCTCAAGCACTTTAATAATTTCAAGTTTCAGATTATAATATTTAAGTGCAGATGAATCGTAGTTTGTACCGTAATGCTCAAGGGTCGCTTCTTCGAAATTTTTCATCAGGCTATCCATGGATTTCTGGTTTTCATCCGTCTTAAAATTTGTTATCATCGGCTTCATTTCACGGAGTATTCTTGTAGTATAATAGTAATCCTTGCTCGATCTGACCGAAACAGAAATAGCAGAAGCATCAGAATATATTAAGATGATTGAAGTTATTACAATAGCTGTAAATTTAAATAGTTTCATAGTTTCCTCTGTACGGAATATATCTTGTCATTATAATTTCGACAATAGAAATTCATCACTTGACTATAAATTTCTGCATTATATATTTTAAATCTATTAACGGTAAATTAGCGTTTTAATAAAGACAGGATTTATTTCACCAACTGTTGTATATAGCAAATATTGATATATATAAGGTTAATTTGTGTGAATTTATCAGAGTTTGAAAAATTTTGTTGAATAAATATTGATTAATTATTGATAATGAAGTTCGATCTATGCAGAATAAGTGTGAATATGTAAAAAATTCCCAGTTAGATTATTATTAACCGGAGTAATTAATGGAAGAAAATAAAAAAATATCCTTCAGACAGAAAAATCCGACACTTTGTCCGATTTGCAGAAATGAATTTTATAGAGAAGAGATGTTTACCGGCAGCGGAAGATTGATTTCTGAAAAAATAACCGATGAACTCAGGAGACTTTACAAAGAGAGCAAAAAATTCGGTAAGATATACCCGCTTGCTTATGTATTGAATGTATGCCCGAGCTGTTTATACACGGCCTATCCGAAGGATTTCAATGATATTACTGAAGAGGAAATAATTAAACTGCAGGAGATGCGCCCTGCAAGAAAAAATGCTGTCACAAAATTTTTTGGAGATCTGAATTTTAACGCCGACCGGAATTTAATCCTTGGAGCTGCATCATTTATGCTGGCTGTTGATTGTTATAATTTTAGAAGAAAAAATGTCGCCCCGACATTTAAAAAAGGAGTTTCCTCAATCAGAGCAGGTTGGCTTTTTTCCGACCTGGCGGAGGAATACCCTGATCAGCCGTATAAGAAATTATCTATCTTTTTTTATAAAAAAGCGTATGAATATTATCTCCAGATACTAAATCTTTTACAGAGCGGAGGAGAACCGGCTGACGCAGCAGGAAATATGGGCCCGGACACTGATAAAAACTGGGGTTATGAGGGAATACTTTATGTCTCGGCAGTACTGACTGTTAAATATGGAACTACGGAAAAAGATCTGAATAAAAGAATAGCAAATTTTAATATAAGTAAAAGATATCTAAGCAGAATATTCGGTTCGGGAAAGACATCCAAAAATACTCCGACCGAACTTCTTGAAAAAACCAGATTAATGTATGATAAGATAAACGAAATGCTTGATCAGTGGGAAGGAGAAAAGGAAGCTTGACCAGGTATGCGCTTCTGGTTCAGTATGACGGTACACCTTTTAATGGCTGGCAGTATCAGGAGAAAGGAAGAACCATCCAGAATGAATTTGAAAGAGCTATAAAAATTCTTTCGAAGGAAGCTGTGAGAGTTACGGCTTCCGGCAGAACTGATGCCGGTGTCCATGCACTTGGTCAGGTTATTCATTTTGATCTTGCAACTGAAATCCCCTTGAAAAAAATATGCGTAAGCCTGAACGGGATACTTCCCGCTGAAGTGTCTGTAAAAAATGCCTTTATAGTCGGACATGACTTTCATTCGAGATTTTCCGCAGTGCAGAGAGAATATATTTATATTATATACAGGTACCCGTTAAGAACACCATTTATGAAAAGCAAGGCAATGTGGATTAATCATCCGTTTGAAGCTGATTATATAAGAGAAGTAACCTCTCATCTGATAGGAGAGCATGATTTTGCTTCTTTCTGTAAAAAAATTTCTCTTGGAAACGGAACTGTAAGAAAAATTGAATCAATTGATGTAACAGAACAGGATGAATTGATCCGTATACGGTTTAGAGCAAATGGTTTTCTCCACAATATGATCAGAATTATTGTCGGCACTACAATTCAGATGTATAGAGAGAATAGAGAGCCTGCTCATATCAAACAGATTCTTGAAGGGAAGGACAGATCAATCAGCGGTTTTACAGCACCGCCGTATGGACTTTATTTAAATAGGATCATCTACGATCCTCCTTTGAACTTTTATGAATCCGCATTTTAATTATTGACATTATTCATTCATTTTTAAGAATAACATTGCTTAGAACGGTCACAGAAGGCGGCCGTCTTATTAACCGCAGGAGGATTTGCGGTGAAATAAAGGAACTATCACGCTTTGAACCAGAAAAATATTTAGTAGTTGGAATATATCATAAGATAAAGGATATCCGGAACTGTTAATTGATGAAAAAAACTATAATAAACATATGTGTTTTTACGGCTGTATTATTTCTGGTAACAGATGTTTCCGCTGCCAGCTCCAGAAAAAAATATTTTTCAAGACCGCAAATCGGTTTGTGGTACGGACCTGTTACTCCAATTCTGGACACCGGGGAACATGTTGAGTCGGATCTTGGAGGAGGAGCTTTTTTCAGGTATAACCTGCCGTATGATCCGTTGAAGCTGGGAATTGATTCTTCTTATCAGTATTACGATTCAAAAGGTGTGGATAGATTACGTCTGATCCCGGTTTACTTTAATCTTCTTTATCTTCTCCCGATAGATCTTCCTATAAGAATGCAGTTAAAGGCCGGAGCGGGAATGTGCCAGGTTTATATGGAGCCGGATGAAACCAAACAGTGGGATCCGATGTTTATGGCCGGGACAGAAATTTCTTTTCCTGCCGGTAAAATGGCGAATATTGCATTAAGGATCGATTATCTCTGTATTTACGAAGAATACCTTGATGGTGCTACTAAAAACGGGCATGTAATCAATGCCGGTGTTTCTCTATACTTTAACCTTAACTTGTGACTGGTGTTTAATAAATAATGAAATATAATAATTTAATATTTTTAATTCTGATTTTTTTCTCGTGTATCGGATGCGGGGATACTCCTGTTTTTACTGAACTGTCTGGTAACAGATTGAAGGTGGTTATAAAGGGAACTTTTGAGACAGAAGATGTTTCACATTTTACAGCAATGAATGGTCAGGATCCAAATGTTTCACCGGTAGAAGACACTAATTCGGTTGATGATGTTACTTCTGGTTCACACGACGTTCTCCCTGAAACTTTTATGCTCGATATTGCCGAGATAAGATTAGACGGTAAAAAATTTGCAAACTATAGAACAGTAATTGAAGCATCTCTGGCTGGTGGTAATACAAAAGCTTCAGAACCTGAACCTTTTTTTAACGGGGATGGTGTTATTCTAAGAAATGATGACCCGGGTGATGGAACTTATAATACAGTTCAGCTATATATTCGAAAAATGGTTTTTGACAACGCCATGATTTATCAGTCTACCGGCAGTACTTTAACTTATGAAAAACCTGCCGAGGTTATTTTTCACGAAAATGATGTAAATGGTTTTGATTTTAATCAGCTTCAGGTAAATTCATACTGGGACAGTTTAAGGTTGGAAGCGAGTGATACTTTAAGAATCTTCCCGCTGGAAGTCCCGATTATCGGCAGTCTTGTTTATGATAAACAGAACGAGGAAACCGTTCTTGAAATTCGGCTTGTTATAAAAAATTTCGTAAAGAAATATGAATATGATTATTACGATGAAGGTGTGTTTAAAGTCAGTCACTATTATGCCTTATCAGACTGGTTAAGAGATGTCAGGGCTGGAGAAAATGACATCGGAAGAAATATTCATGCTGTTGCAAGGACTTATGTTCCGGGTAAGACGGGTATAATTTCTGATACAAGTCCAGGCATAGGCTATGTTATTGCGATACCATCTGGTGATAGTATAACAGACTATACTATCTCAGCTACCGGTAGTGCTCTGAGAACAGCCAATGTTTGTGATTTACCTCAGGGGCCATCTTATCCAGGAGAGTATATAGAAGCGATTCTTGATTATTATCTTAAATATGAAAAGTATAAATTTGATTTTAATGCCAAAATCGCCAGTTGTCCTAATTTTGAGACGGGAACTCCTAATTACACCGACGAATGGAACAGCTATGAAGCTGAAGTAGACAATTTTAAAATAGCTCCGTACGCTATATATTCTGATGGCACTGGAAATTATATTTTTAATAATGTCGCTCAAGGAAGCTATGATATATACTGGGCAAGTGTTCCAGCATATGGTGAACTGTTTATTGATGGGGCTTTTACGTCTCTCGGAACCGTCACAAATTTACTTGCCGGTGAAACTAAAGCTCCGTTATAATAAATTTTAAGAGTAATAAAATGTCACAAAAAATTATAGTACAAAAATATGGCGGGACGTCAGTTAAGTCCCCGGAAAGAATTAAAGCCGTTGCTTCGAGAGTAAAAAGCTACACAGAAAAAGGTTACTCCGTAGTAGTTGTTGTCTCCGCCATGGGGAAAACAACGGATGTTCTTGTTGATCTTGCAAAAGAACTGTCTGATAATCCGTCCAAACGTGAAATGGATATGCTTCTTTCAACAGGAGAGCAGGTGTCTATTGCTCTTCTCGCTATTGCGCTGCATGAAGCTGGAATTGATGCAATTTCCTACACAGGTTCCCAGATCAAGTTGATGACTGACGGGAACTTCTCGAACGCAAAGATATCTAATATTTCTACGGATAGAATTCTGAAAGCTCTTTCTGAAAATAAAGTTGTTATTGTCGCAGGCTTCCAGGGAATTGATGAAGATGATAATATAACAACTCTCGGTCGGGGCGGATCAGACACTTCCGCAGTAGCTCTTGCGGCGGTACTTGGAACAAGGGATTGCGAGATATATACTGATGTGGACGGAGTTTATACTGCTGATCCCCGTATGATTTCTGCTACAAAAAAATTGAATGAGATTAGCTATGATGAGATGCTTGAGCTCGCGAGGCTTGGTGCAGGCGTTCTGCATTCACGATCAGTTGAATTTGCGAAGAAATATAATATAAGGCTGCATGTCAGATCAAGCTTTTCGTTTGAAGAAGGGACTATTGTAATGCCAATGGAGGAGATGGTGGAAAAATTTATCATTAGCGGGATTACAGCAAAGCAGGATGAAGCTAAAATAACAATAAGAGACATACCCGATAAACCGGGAATCTCAGCGAAGTTATTTAATGGACTCGGCAAATATAAGATTTATGTAAATATGATTGTTCAGTCAACCGGCCGTGATAACAGGGCATCAATATCGTTTACAGTCAAAAAAGAGGATATTAAAAAGACAATTGAAATATGTACTGAATTGAATAAAGAGTTCGGCGGCAGCGCGGTCGAGGCAAAAGATGATATTGCTATAGTATCAGCCGTTGGTGTCGGAATGCTTTCATCCTACGGTGTAGCCGGGAGGATGTTCGGAGTTCTTTCTGAACAGAATATTAATATAGAGATGATTTCAACTTCGGAAATCGGAATATCCTGCGTTATAGATTCCATGTATGCGGAACTCGCTGCGAAAGTTCTTCATAAAGCTTTTATAGAAGTTAAATGATTATGATTAGAGTTGGAGTATTATATGGCGGCCGCTCGGGAGAGCATGATGTATCGCGGTGTTCTGCCGCATCAGTTATAAGTTATCTTGATAAAACAAAATATAATGTAACAGCGATTGGTATTGATCACGATGGAAGATGGCATGTTCAGGATAGTCCCGAGATTGTTGAGGATAAGAATTTCGGATCTGTATTAAGCCTTAATAATACTGGTGACTGGTTTGTAAATCATTATGAGCGTGAGGGTAAGTTGTACCTTTATAATGCAAAGTCCAATAAAGAGATATGTGTCGATGTAATTTTTCCAGTGGTTCATGGAACTTTCTGCGAAGACGGGACTCTTCAGGGCCTATTGGAGCTTGCGATGGTCCCGTATGTCGG
>DAONFJ010000111.1:0-9879 GCA_035403545.1 Spirochaetota bacterium | reverse complement strand
AACCGTTGGCTGTAATTTATTGCAGCGGCAGGTTCGTTTCCTGCCCCTTCCGCATAATTAAACTTTTTCCCCGGCTTTTTACAATCCAGATTACATCACCTTTACGGATATGAAAATGTAATCCTTAAACATAGTATTATATAAAAAACCTAAGCTTTAACCGCTGATCAATTCTTAACCAGCAGTATTTTGCACAATGATTTATGTACCAGTTCATCACTGAGATGAGAAAAGAATACGGTCCATGCTTTATGTTTATGCGGAGCAATGACCAGCAGATCAATTTTTTTCTCATCAACTTCTTTGATAATCTCATCGATAGCGTTACCAAACCTGATTACTTCTTTAATAGTAATCCCTGCTTTTGGTGCTGCTTTTGCTATCTCTTTATTCAGTTTTTCAGTTGTGATTTCTTTCAGTCTTTTTTCAGCGGCTTTTATGCTGTCAGGACTAAGCGCCATTCCATACTCCGCAATCATTGGATCAATATTATTAAGAACATGCATTAAGTACATCTCTGAACCATATTTTTTTGCGATATCACCGGCAACATTTACTGCATGATCGGAGTCTCCGCTGAAATCAGTTGTAACCAGAATTTTTTTTGGACTAAACATAACTCCCCTCCTTTGAAAATTTTTTACTGTCTAAAACTCATAGTAGTTAAAATAGAGTTAAAAACAAATTTTTTTGTACATTTTTAAATTTTTAATTATAAATTTGGATTATTTTGGATCCATTTTTTAATTCGGGAAGTTTTCAGCATTGAAACATAGTTAATACAGAGTACAGGTATCTGGGGAATACAATTATATTTAATTTAGTCGAAACATGCGGGTGATTTTGAGTAAATAATGATACATTATTATTTTACGGATGTTTCAGCAAAACCGGTACAGGTAACTACTGGAATGTTTCATAAACAGCAAAAGTTTATAAAAAACAATGCAGTTTCTGGAACATTCCCTGATAGACAGAGCAAATTTATCTTATCTATAGAAGAGTTAATTTTTCAGTGACTGAATAGGGGCTGGAATCCTGCCGCCTCTTCTTACGAATATTTCAGCAGATTTTTTATGAACCGGTATTATTCTTGCCCTGCCGAGAAGTCCGCCAAGCGATATCTCGTCTCCCGGACCTGCCCCGGGAACAGGAAGAAGCCTTACGGCAGTAGTCTTTGAGTTAATAACACCAATACTTATTTCATCAGCTATAATTGCTGCAATTGTTTCCGCAGTTGTATCTCCGGGAATCGCGATCATATCAAGCCCTACCGAGCAGACTGCTGTCATAGCTTCGAGTTTATCAAAAGTAAGATGGCCCTCTGCGGCTCTCTTTTCCATTGTTGCGTCTTCACTTACAGGAATAAATGCTCCGGATAAACCTCCGACGTATGATGAAGCAAAGGCTCCTCCTTTTTTTACCGCGTCGTTCAGGAGTGCCAGGGCTGCAGTTGTACCGTGAGTTCCGCATGCTTCAAGTCCCATGGCTTCGAGTATATCTGCAACACTGTCTCCAATTGCCGGAGTAGGTGCAAGTGAAAGGTCGATTATTCCAAAAGACACGCCAAGTTCTCTGGCAACCTCTTTCCCTACAAGTTCACCCATGCGTGTGATTTTGAATGCGATTTTTTTAACAGTTTCGGATATTACCTCAAAGTCCGCGTCTTCAGGAAGGCTTTTTACTGCCCGAAATACAACTCCCGGGCCCGATACTCCAACATTCAGTGTGCAGTCTCCTTCGCCGGGGCCATGTAGTGCTCCTGCCATGAACGGATTATCTTCCGGGATATTTGCAAAGACTACAAGTTTCGCGCATCCTATTGCCTGGCGGTCTGCTGTAAGTTCTGCAGCCTGTTTAACAATTTTTCCCATGCGTAGGACGGCATCCATGTTTATTCCAGATTTTGTTGTAGCTACATTCACTGAACTGCATATACGGCCGGTCTCGGCAAGCACATACGGTATTGAATCGAGAAACGCAGATTCACTATCCGTTATCCCTTTGTGTACCAGGGCAGAGTATCCTCCTATGAAGTCTATTCCGATTTCTTTTCCGGTATTATCTATAATTTTTGCAGCTTGAATATATTCTTCTAAACTCCGCGGTTTACCGAAAATCAGTGAAAGCGGTGTGAGAGATATTCTTTTATTTACAATTTTAACTCCATAGCGCCCTCCGATTTTGTCGGCAGTTTTGACAATATTGGAGCCGTACTTCAGCATTTTTTCCCTAACATTTTCAGCTGTCTGCTTCGGTGATTCGTTTATACAATCAAAGAGGCTCAGTCCCAGTGTGACTGTGCGGACATCAAGGTTTTCCAGGGAGTTCATTTTTATTGTTTCAAGTATTTCAGATACTTCGTAATTCATCGCGGCACCTATATCCTGTTCATGCTTCTGAAAATGTTTTCGTGTTGTATATATATTTTAAGATTTTTTTTCTCGGCAATAACATTCATCAGTTCCTGAAGTTTATCGAGGGATAAATTCATTGATGACACATCGATTGTCAGAATCAGGGCAAAGTATCCGCTTACAATTGCCTGATTCATACCCTCTATATTTGCACTGCTTTCTGCAAGAATTCTTGTTACTTCAGCAACGATACCGACTGAATCCTGCCCGATTACTGAAACAACAGCCATCTCTTTATCATTTTTTTTCTGTGATATCATGCGCAGGAGTACAAGTTCATCAGGATTTACTGATGTTGAAAGGCGTTCATTTATTTTATTACTTATCGAAGATAATTTGTCGGGGTGAATGCTGGCTCCAAGTTCTTCGTTTAGTATCTGTTTAACGCTGTTTTCAATCCGTTCTTTTATATCCATTTTATATTGCTCCCTGTATTATCAATAGGTTATCTGAGTTTCCCCGTTGAAAAAGGCGGGAAATCATGAAGTTCATCTATTTATAAATAGCTTTAAAGTCAATAATTGTTTAAAATATTGGTGAAAAACTAAAAATTGTCTATTTTATAGCCGGTATATTACTATGTCTGCTATACACATCCTGCTTTTGCAAGGAGAGGTAATTAAATTTTTAAGCCGGATTTTTCAGGAAAGGTACTTGATTTTTACTTCTTTTAATTTTCAGAGTGATTTTAATGCAGTAGCGGATTCCAGAACAATCCCCGCGGCATTAAATATTTTTTCAGGAACAGATATGGCTGAAAATAACAGCAAAATAAACGCCGCTAATAATGATTTAAACAATCCTCCATCTCTAAATATAACGGAGTCCTCCCGGATACTGCTCACATCCATAGAGGGCATACTGGCTGACCTTGTCAATCGGGCTGATCTGAGTCCCTCTGACGATGAATTCTATTATAAATATCGCCGTATCCTTGATATATACGACCATTTTCAGAATGAAGTAATTGATGCGTCCGGAATCAGCACAGTCTGCAGCGCCGGATGTTCAAGCTGCTGCTGTCACTGGGTTGAGGATGTGAATTCTTTCGAGGCATACATTATTGGCCGGTATCTGAATGAAAATTCTCCGGACATGATTGATTCTGTAATCATGTTGTTCCGGGAAGATGCGGAGGTACTGAACTCTCTCCGGGATATTGTGGACGGAAAATCCGCTGAATATACATCCGTTTCAGATGAAATTACTGATCAGTATGATCTTCTGCTGGCATGCTTTTATCAGCTTGAACGGCCCTGCGCATTATTGGATGATAATGGCTGTTGCAGTGTATACCCTGTCCGGCCTTTTACCTGCCGCGATTACATGAACATTCGTGATAAAACTGCATGTCTTCCAGATCGGATCATTGAAGGGGAATCCGCTACATTAATACTATATCTGTCTGATTTTATATCACAGCAGCTTGAAATACTTCATAGGCGTTTTGACGACGGCAGTGATGATATGTCGCTTCGCTCTCTTTTAGTCCGTTTTTTTGAATCAGGGGAAAGTACCGTTGAAAAAACTTTCAGCAGAGAAGATTGATTTTAATTCTGGTAATTTTTTTATCCGCATTTCATATTTATTTAATATTCTGTTGTATAATTATACTTTTCATCGGCAGCAAATAATAAGTCTTCTTAATAAGAAAAATAAATTATTCTTGAAATATGATACTCACCTGTGAATATAACTGTTTACCGGAAGAGAGAAATAGCGGCAGTGTTATAAGAGGCATATGGATAATATAAATGAACTTTTAAGGGGTATTCCCCAGGTTGAAAAACTTATGCAGGATTCCGATATAGCATGTCTGGTTCCTGAAATAGGCAAAGGAATCGCTGCAGATATAATAAGAAGATCTGTTGAAAAATACAGGGCATCGATAATCGGCGGAGCCTCTCCGCAGATTTCCGATCTTAAAAAAGAAATTATCGGCGGAATAAAAACAAAGATTTCAGAGAAACTCCAGAGAGTTATCAACGGAACAGGAATTATTATTCATACCAATCTCGGCAGAGCTCCTCTTGGAGATAAAATTTTTGAAACTCTGAAAGCGCAAATTTCAGGGTACTGTAATCTTGAATTTCATATTCCGTCAAAGTCAAGAGGTAAGAGAGGAGGATTCGCCGAGGAACTTATATGCCAGCTCACCGGAGCAGAGGATGCGTTGATTGTGAACAACAATGCGTCGAGTGTTTTTCTTATACTTAAACAGTTTGCTGAAGGGAGGGAGGCTGTTGTATCCCGCGGTGAACTTATTCAGATTGGCGGAGGATTCAGGATACCGGACATTATGAAAGAGAGCGGAGCGTTCCTTGTTGAGACCGGTACTACAAATATTACTACGATTGAAGATTATAGAAATGCAATAACTGAAAACACTTCAATGATTTTTTCGGCCCATACTTCAAATTACAGAATTCAGGGATTTTCGGAATCTCCATCTTTGAAAGAGCTTTCATCTCTTAAAAACGATAAAATTATATATGTAAGGGATCTTGGAAGCGGAAATATTTTTTCTCCGGAAAAGGAAGGGGAACAGTTTGAGCAGACAGTATATGCTGAGGTTTCCCAGGGCCCTGACCTGGTCTGTTTCAGCGGCGATAAACTTCTCGGCGGATGCCAGGCGGGAATAATTGTGGGCAGTAAACCTCTCATGGCAAAATTGAGGAAGCATCCTCTAATGCGGATGATCCGTGTTGATAAAATTACGTATATGATTCTTCAGGAAACTCTTCTTGAATACGTTAATGGAAAACAGCAGAGTATTGAACTCTGGAAACTTATAATGCAGAAACCGGTTGATGTTATGCGTAATGTAAATCATTTTCTAAGCCTGATGGGAAAAAGAACCGGAACTGACTATTTTAAAATCAAAGCGACTAAGGCGGCTTACGGCGGAGGATCGATGCCCGGTATAGAACTGGAGAGTTCCGGAGTAGAGATAAATATTCCGGGGATGAAACCGGATGAAATTAATGACTTTTTTCTTTCATGCATACCCCCGATTGCCGGGACCGTGAGAGATGATAAATATGTAATTGATTTTTATACGGTATTTGACCGGGATATAGAATATATTGCTGATGCGGCGGAATTGCTGGTAAAAAATAGACTGCAATCAATAAAATAATTATATTAAGACAGACACGCGTTACATATACCCGGGAGGCGGCAAGGCGAAATAATCTTTGCCCCTCCGGGGGTGCGGGGGCTCCCGGCGAATAATGTTGTGAGTAATAATAATTGAAAAGGATTAATTAAATGTATATAGTCGGGACATCGGGACATATAGATCATGGTAAAACCTCTCTTATAAGGGCTCTTACCGGAGTCGACTGCGACAGGCTCCCTGAAGAGAAAGAGCGGGAGATGACCATCGATATTGGATTTGCCAGCATGGATTATCCGCGTTTTGGAACAGTGAGTATTATCGATGTTCCGGGGCATGAAAGATTTATACGGAACATGGTTGCCGGAGCATGGGGTATTGACCTGGCTCTTCTTGTTATTGCTCTTGACGACGGATGGATGCTTCAGACGGAAGATCATTTCAGAGTGCTCCAGCTTCTCGGGATTGAGAGAATCATTGTTGTTATAAACAAGATTGATCTCGGCGATGAAGAGATGATCGAAATGGTAAAGGATGAGGTCAGAGAGAGACTGGAACTTACAAAATACAGTGAAGCAGATATTGTCCCTGTATCATCAAAAACCGGTTACGGAATAGATGACCTGAAAGAGATAATAGTTGCCAATCTGCGCAAACTCTCCAAGGCCCCTGATTCGGACAAACCCTACCTTTTTATAGACAGAGTGTTCTCGCCCCGCGGCGTCGGTGCGGTCGTTACCGGAACTCTGAAGAACGGGACTTTTACCGACAATGATAATGTAATAGTACTTCCGCTTAAGCGCGAAGTGAAAATAAAAAAAATTGAGAGCCACTACAAGGAACTGCAGGAGGGAATGCCGTCGCAGAGGACGGCGCTGAATCTTTCTAATATCACACAGGATGAACTTAAACGCGGAGATATTATCTGCAGAAATAATTTTTTTACCGAAACTGATGATATTATAGCCCGAATAATTTTAATGGCTGACCATAGAAAGATCAAGAATAACACTTATGTTGAGATTCTTGCGGGGACTGATTCTGTAAATGCGAAGCTTATAATGTTTGCCGAAGATGAAAATTTCGAAGAGGAAATTCTTGTGCGGCTGAGGTTTGACGCCAAGACAAATTTTTATCCCGGTGAATCATTTATTCTTACCACTCCCGGCGGTTACAGGATTATAGGTGGAGGGACTGTCGTAGTACCGCACTATGTTCCATCAGAACATAAAAAAATATTGAAAAGCATATATAAAACTCTTAAATCAAATAGTCTTGATGACATAATTTTATTCAACATCGCAGTTAACGGCTGGATGAAAAAAGAACGGATATACTCCACGCTACCGGGAAGTAAAAAAAGTGCGGAAAGAATTCTTGCAGTGCTTGAAGATGAGAAAAAAATTTTATCTATTGGTAATATTCTTTTCTGGCCGGAATATCATACTAAATCATCAGCAGCAATAAAGAAAACACTTAAAGATATACTGGGCCCGAACATGAAAGAAATATCGGACAAATCGGGAGTCGATTTTGAAATCTGTACTCTTTTAATGAGGACAATCCAGAAAGACGAAACTCTTATGGAAAAAGACGGACGTTATTTTACAAGAGAATCTGTTACAGAGGATACTCTCCCGGACTCCAAAAAGAAAATTCTTGAAATGGTAAAAAGAAATGCCGGAGAAGGGATTGAACTTGATAAAGTTAAGGATGATATCCAGAAGAAAGAAATAGGTGACCTGATAAAACTTAATTTTCTTGTAAGTCTTGACGGAAATATTATTTATCATAAACTTGTTTATGAAGTGATGAAAAAAAGTATACTGGAACTTTTTGATACAAGAGATAAAGTAACAGTATCCGAAGCGAAGGATGCAGTTAATCTTTCCAGAAAGTATATTATTCCTCTTCTCAACAGAATAGAGAATGAAGGATTGCTGAAGAGACTTGGTGATTTCAGGATGAAAGGTTAACTGATTAAAATGTTTTTAGGAATAGATATCGGCAATACAACAACCATGATCGGCCTATACGGCGATAATTCTGTTCTGCCGGATAAGACATACAGGTACCGGACAGATAAAAAGGGAGATGTAACAGATCTTATTAACTGCATCAGTATGGCTCTCCGGAATATGGGAGATTATAATGCAATTGCGGCGGAGATTACAGGCATTGCATTCTCGAGCGTAGTCCCGGAGATTAATTCTCTTTATCATAAAATGGGAAAAAAATTATTTAATGTAGAACCGTTTGAAATAAGGTATGATTCAAAGTTTCCTATCGGAATTAATTACAGGGATATAAAAAGACTCGGGATAGACAGAATAGTAAATACTGTCGGAGCGCACTATGAGTATGGTGACGGATGTGTGATTATAGATATCGGCACAGCAGCGACGTTTGATGTTCTTAATCATAGCGGATCATTTGACGGCGGCCTTATTTCACCGGGGATTGGTACAACGATTAAGGCGCTCGCGGAAGCAGCTTCCAGTCTTCCGGAAATTGTATTCGGCAAACCTGATATGCTGGTTGCACTGGATACTGAAAATGCCATAAAATCCGGATTCTATTACGGCTGGATATCTCTTATAGAAGGAGTTGTTCAGAAAATAGAAAAAATTTATAACAGAGAATATAAGGTTGTGCTTACAGGCGGATTTGCCGAAAAGATATCGGCAGGCATAGAAAGGGAAATAATTCTTGATCCATTATTGACAATGAAAGGGATCAAATATATATATAATAACAGATAAAAGATAAAAAGGGATAATAATGGCAACAACTCCTTACATATATTTTAAATTTTTAGGGATCAATTCTTTTATAAAAACTTTAGAAGATTCAGATACTGAATATACTTTATATGATGAACAATATGAATGTTTATTTAATAAATATAACGGAATACTCAGTAAAGAGGATACTCTTAAGACCGGGATATTAAGCCGTGACGGTCAGCATGTTTTTTTCACAGAAGTGGGTATTAAAATTACAAAAAGCTACAGCTCATACTTTATTTATATTTTTGATCATCATCCGGTTGAGGATGATATTGATTTTATAATTAACGGTCTCGAGTCTTTAATAAACGAAAACATTGACAGAATAGACCCTTCCGAAATAGCTGCCAATATTCCGGACACAAAGAAAGGTGGACACTTAATAAACTGATTTATATTTGTTTTCTCCACTTGTATAGAATAATAAAAGTGGAGAGTGAAGGTTAACAGTTTTTTATACTGCTTATTGTCTATTAAACCAGAATTGTAATAATATAATAAATAAATGGTAAAAATATTGCAGGAAGAAGGTTTCCTACCTTTATCCTCTTTACTTCAAGAATATTAAAGCCTATTGCAATTATAAGTATGCTCCCTACCAGTGATGTCTGGCTGATAACTGAATCTGTAAGCCACGGCTTGATGAATCCGGCCATAAGTGTGATACTTCCCTGATAAATAAATACCGGTATAGCCGAGAATGCTACACCAATACCGAGAGTAGCAGCGAATATTACCGCACTGACACCATCAAGTACAGATTTTGCAAAAAGCGTTCCTGTATTCCCTGTTAAGCCATCTTCGAGTGAACCTACAATAGCCATGGCTCCCACGCAATAAACAAGACTTGCTGTTACGAATCCTTCAGCGAAATTTCCGCTGTTTTTCAGGTACCTGCTCTGTATCCACAAACCCATTTTCTCCAGCCTGTCCTCAATATTCATAAGCTCACCGATTATTGCTCCACCAACAAGGGAGAAAACCATCAGCATGATATATTCCCTGTCGAGTTTTCCTGCGGAAGTAACTTTGTACATCCCCTGAAGAGCTCCGGATAATCCAATCATGAGAACTGAAAGCCCGATTGCCTGCATAACCGTTTCACGGAATCTATCAGGAAGCCCGCTTCTTAGAAGGGATCCGCTTATACCTCCGGTTATTATTGCCGCTGCATTTACAATTGTACCAAGCCCTATCATTCTATCCCCCGTTTGTTTGTGAATAAATCAGCATTATAGACTGCCAGTTTCTGTGTCAAATCTTAATGATACACAAATGTGCCTTCTGGTTAAGAGCAAAGATCTTAATTACTCCATTGTTCTTAAGTGTACGTTTTTTTTGTAAGGTAAAATCTGCAGGGTGAATTTTTCATGGGTCAGCTGAAGATTATATTTACTAAAATTACATTTTTTAGTGTTTTTTACAGGATTATGTCTCAAAAAATACGCATTGGCAGTGCGATTTATAAAAAAAAATTTATGTTTAAAAGGGTTCAGGAAACTACTAAAATTTGAGTTGTCCACAAAGTTATCCATGTTATCCACAGAAAAGTCCA
>DAONFJ010000110.1:0-10012 GCA_035403545.1 Spirochaetota bacterium | reverse complement strand
CGGAGCCGAAACGGATGGTCCGGTATATAAAACCGGATTTATAATATAACACTAAAGTTATCTCATACTAAAACCCTCTCCTTGAGGAGAGGAGGGCCAGGGGGAGAAGTCAACATGCCGGGATTAACCTTATATTCGGGAAACAGGCTTGAAACACTAACCGATAAATTAGCGGAAAATGTCTCCGTGTCACCGCTCCCCGTGATGACAAAAGAGACAATTGTCCTTCAGAGTATGGGAATGATGAAATGGCTTACTGTCGAAATGAGCCGGCGGCTCGGCATATGGTCAAACTACGAATATTTTTTCCCCAACAGGATGATGGGAAATATACTCAATTCCTTTATACCGGGAAAGGGTGATGAGAGATTTTTCGATAAAGATATAATGACATGGAAATGCATAGACCTTATTTTAAAAGAGAAATTGAACCCCTGTTTTACTGAACTTGCCTCATATATAAAAAACGACTCAACCGGAATTAAACTCTACCAGATTGCGTCTAAGATCGTTGACCTCTTTGATCAGTACATGACATTCAGGCCGGACATGATTATAGACTGGGACAATGGCGGGATGAAGGGTGAGTGGCAGGCCGAACTCTGGCGCATGCTTACACACGGGATGGCCGGTGACCATCCCCCGGCGCTGCTTCAGAAAATATACGGCCTTCTTAAAACAGAAAAGAATTTTTTACCGGTTAATCTTCCGGAGCGCATTACTGTTTTCGGCATATCATACCTTCCCATGTATCACCTTAATATTCTCAGGGCCGCGTCTATCTATTCCGATGTAAATCTTTTTATCCTCAACCCCTCTCCGGAATACTGGGGTAATATTTTAACCGAGAAAGAGAAACAGAGAATTATTTCAACTTCACCTATCATACCCGGAGATCCCGAAGATTATCTTCATATTGAGCAGGGCAATACTCTCCTTGCTTCACTCGGCCGTGTGGGACGGGATTTTCTTTTTAATATATTTACCTCCGACCTTGAAACTGTTGAGCTCTTTACCGGGCCTGAAAGAAAATCACTTCTTTCAATGATACAGAATGATATCTATACAATGAATAACGGAGTACCGGGGACCGGCAGGTTCGATTTTACGGAAGAACAGATTTTAAATGACGGCTCAATCACTGTCAGTTCATGCCACAGCTCAATGCGCGAGGTTGAGGTGCTCCACGATTATATTCTCGACCTGCTGAACAGGGATAAGACCCTGGCTCCGGGAGATATACTTGTAATGTCTCCTGACATTGAGGAATACTCAAGTTCAATCCAGGGAATTTTCAGCAGAAGCGGCGGCGGTGTTCCCGGTATACCTTTCAGGATTGTTGACAGAAAACTTAAAAATACCACTATCGCGATAGAAACATTTTTCAAGGTGCTCTCTCTTGGTGAAGAGAGGTTTACTTCCGCGTCAATTCTCAGCATTGCCGAGTGCGGCGAGATCAGGGATAAATTTAATTTAAGCAGTGAGGATATGGACAAGGCGGGGAGATGGGTCCGCGAGACTTCTGTCTTCTGGGGTATAGATGCGCAGTACAAGGAGGAGCTCGGCCTTCCGGGGATTTATGAAAACACATGGAGTTTCGGTTTCAGCAGGATGCTCATGGGCGGGATCATGAATTATGAGGAGAAAACTTCTCTGGGCATTCTTCCTTATTCCGGGATAGAGGGGAGTGACCTTCAGGTTGCCGGGAGATTTATCTCGCTGTTTAATTCTCTCCGGGATATCTATTATATGCTGAAAAATGATTATACGCTCTCCGGCTGGAGTGAAGTTATAAATACAATTCTTGATTTGCTTTTTGTTGCTGACGAAGTCCCTGCGGGTTTAAGTTCAATCGCTGCTGCGGCTCTCAGGATTAAGGATCTGGAAGTGGAATCGCTTTTTAATGAAAAGTTAAGTGTAAGTGTCATCAGGGAGTATCTCGATAAGATGCTCTCGGAGTCAGTATCCGGTAAAGATTTTGTAAGCGGAAGCCTTACTTTCTGCGAGATGCTCCCGATGAGAAGTATCCCGTGCAGGGTAATATGCATACTGGGTATGAGCGACTCGGCATTTCCGCGGAAGTCCAGGGCACTGAGTTTTGACTTAACCTCTGCAAGTCCAAAACGCGGAGACAGGTCAGTGAGAGATGAGGACAGGTACCTTTTCCTCGAGACGCTGGTCTCCGCCAGGGATAACCTTTACATCAGCTACACGGGGCAGAGCCTCAACAGCAACAACCAGCTTAATCCGTCTGTCGTGGTAAGTGAACTTCTTGAATACATCGATGAGTTTTATGGTGTCAGCTCCGGAACAAAGAACATACGGGATTATATTTTTAAAGCGCACCGTATTCAGCCGTACAATCCTGTGTACTTTATTCCAGGCAGCGGATTTTTTACATATAATGGGGCAAGGATTGAAGGAGCGAAATCTTACGCGCTCAGTGAAAAACGGGACTACAGGTTTATGGATAAATCTCTCCCCCCTCTTTCTGATGATGAGAAAACTTTAAGTATAAATGAACTTGCCGCATTTCTGGTCAATCCCTCAAAAACACTGATGAATAAAAGGCTGGGCCTTTACCTGGGCCTGAAGAGTTATGAATTTATTGAGGAAGAACCTTTTACTCCTGACTTTCTTGATCAGTATAAACTGAACTCGGGAATAATGAAAGCACTGCAGGAGGGAAGGGGGCATAAGAGCCACTTTGAACTGGTAAAGGCTGAGGGAACACTCCCTCACAGTACTCCCGGAGTCCTGGTTTATGACAGTTCATTTATTCAGGTTAAAAACTTTTACGAAAAGTTTAAGTATCTTCTGACAGATAACAGCGGTAAAGTCGACATAAGCCTCGGCATAAACGGCTTCAATCTGACAGGGAGTGCTGATAATATATACGGCGGGAGAGTTATCTTTTTCCGGTACGCCTCCGCAAAGGGGATGGATATTCTCACAGCATGGATTACTCACCTTGCACTCTGCGCTTCAGGGACTTTTCCAGAGGATACTGTTTTAATTTCAAAGAACGGAATTCAGGACTGGAGCGCTGTCGCGGAGAGTGAAAAAATACTTTCAGGTTTACTTGATATTTATGAAGAGGGTATGATGAAGCCTCTCCCGCTCTTCCCGAAGAGTACCCTTAAATTTGCAGAAACATTTTACGACGGAAAAAAAGGTGAACCGGGAGAGAGGGCGCTTAAAGCCGCGGCCGGCGCTTTCAGCAGCACTTACTTCTCCGGTGATTCCGATGATCCGTATATACAGAAATTTTTTACTGATTTCTATTCCTGTTCCGGTGAGTTTAATAAACTTGCGCTTAAAGTATACTCGCCTGTGTTTGAGAATATGAACAGGGAGGTGGAGCTATGAACGAATTTGATGTAATCAGCTCGCCGCTCTCCGGGACTAATCTTATTGAGGCAAGCGCCGGTACAGGAAAGACCTACGCGATTTCTGTAATATTTCTGCGGCTTATTGTAGAAAATAATTTCAGGATTGAGGACATACTCGTTGTGACTTTCACAATCCCTGCCACCATGGAACTCCGTATGAGGATACGGGACAGGCTCAGGGACGCGGTGAATGTAATTGACAGGAGGGAGATTGACGATAAGACAATCTCCCTCCTGATGGACGAGTTCAAAGGCGACAATGTCATGAAGCAGAGGATATTGACCGCGCTGAAAAGTTTTGACCAGGCTTCGGTTTATACCATTCACTCCTTCTGCCAGCAGATGCTTGTCGATAATGCATTCGAGAGCGGATCACTCTTCAGTTCGGAAATTGTAAATGATGACGCGCTCATAGAACAGGGTGTTGCGGACCTGTGCAGGCGTACCCTTTATAATTCTTCCCCGGCTTTAGTATCATATTTTATGGAAAACTGCAGTACCGGTGAGCTTCTTGACCTGTACAGAAAAAGGCCTGTCTCTCCCGATCTGCGTATTGAACCTGAGGATTCGGCGGTGGAAATTGACTCGCTGGATAAAAGCTATATGCGTATCGGCAGGCTCTATTCCGAATTGTCTGCCGCGTGGGAGAAGGAAGAGGAACAGGTCACCGGAATTTTAAACAGAGAAAATTTTTTAAGCCTTACCTCGTATAAAAAAGAATCAAATGATGAAATTATTGAACAGATGAATGATTACATCGCGGGTGATAATCCATTCGCGGTATTTAAAAAATTTCAGAATTTTACGGCTGATAAAATAAAAAAATCCATTAAAAAAGGGAACGAATACCCTGAGACGGAAGTCTTTGAAATATGCCAGAAAATTTACTCCGCGATTGAAGAATACCATGAGTACGGTTCCTCATTACTGATCAGCATAAAGAAACGGCTCTTCGATGTGATTGATGACCTGGTCCTCGATAAAAAAAATGTAAATAACAGACGGTCTTTTGATGATCTTATAAAAGACGCACACCGCAGTTTAGGCGGGAGGTCCGGGGAACTGCTGGGAAATAAAGTCAGGGCCAGGTATAAGGCCGCACTGATCGATGAATTCCAGGACACGGATAACCTGCAGTTTGATATATTCAATAATCTGTTTAATAACGATAAGACAATTCTGTTTCTCATCGGTGATCCAAAGCAGGCAATTTACCGGTTCCGCGGCGCGGATATTTTTTCATACATTAAAGCATCCCGGCTTATGAAAAACAGGTATACCCTTGCGCATAACTGGCGTTCCAGGGCTGAACTTATTGACTGTGTTAACGCGATTTTCGGAAGGTGTACCGATCCGTTTATATTTGAAAAGATCCAGTTTTATCCTGTAAAACCGGGTGATGAGGCCCAGGGAGTTCAGTTCCTTGAAAACGGAAATCCCGTTCCCCCTCTTGACATATGGCTCGCGGGTGAAGATTCCGGTTCAGGTGATGATGCGCTGATAGAAAAACTCTCGGCTGATATTTCACTTTTAATCAGCAGGGATGCGGGTAATCCGTATAAGGCGGGAGAGAGAAGCATCAGCCCCGGTGATATTGCTGTTCTTGTAAGGACAAGAAGGCAGGGGGCAGAGGTGAGAGATGCCTTCGCGCGTTACCATATTCCGTCGGTCTCACGGGGAATGGACAATGTCTTTAATACAGAAGAAGCGCGTGCCCTGTACTTTATTGTATCCGCCATTGCCGATCCTTCAAACTATCATCTTGTTAAAGCCGCGGCATCTACTGTTGCCATGGGGGGCAATGCCGGAGTGCTGTACGGCTTCCGCCAGGATTCCCCGGATACAGTTAACAGTCTCGACGAGCTTACTTCGAGATTTTACGGCTACAGGGAGATATGGGCATCGGGCGGTTTTCTTAATATGATTGCTGATTTTCTTGAAGGGGAATCTGTTCCGTCGAGGCTTTTTGCGCTGAACGGCGGTGAGAGGATGATCACAAATATAAATCATCTGGCGGAGATTCTTCACGAGGCCGGGCATGTGAATGATTTTACCCCGAAGGAACTCGTTGCCTGGTTTGGAAATACCATGGCATCCCCTCCGGACAATGATGAATACGCCATGAGGCTTGAGAGGGACGATGATGCCGTTAATATTGTCACAATGCACGCATGTAAAGGGCTTGAGTTCCCGATTGTGTATTGCCCCTTCCTTGCTCATTCGGGCGACAACAGGGGAAATTATGTAATATACCATGATCCGTCTGACGGAGACAGGCCTGTGATGTTTCTGGATGAGAATATTCCCGAAGAGATAAAAGAGATTAAAACAGCCGAGGATCTTGCTGAAAATGTCCGGCTGCTGTATGTTGCTCTTACAAGGGCAAAGTCCGCGTGCAGGGTAATGCTTGCCCCGAACAGAAATTTCAGTAAATCCGCGGCATACCATATCTTCGTAAAGAGCGCCGGATATGATTCGGTTAAGTACGACAGGGAGATTCTTGCCGCTTCCATTCATGACCTTGTAAAAAGTTCCGGCGGTAAAATCGGATTCAGCGAGGGTACTGTTGCGATCGGCAAAAATTATCTGTCTGAGAAACATGAAGCAGACAGGATTACTGTGAGAGAATTCACCGGGGAGATCAGGGAGAGCTGGAAGACCCACAGTTACAGCGCGATTGCTCTCCGCTCTGCTTCACACGTCAGGCCTGAAGAAAAGGATTTTCAGTCAGAGTACCATGTGCTGCAGGAGAGGGGTGAAGGCATCTTCGCTTTTGCTTCCGGAGCAAGGGCCGGTTTATGTATACATGAAATTTTTGAAAAAACAGATTTTACACTGAAAGACGAAGATTATGTTACAGATATGTGCGGAAAGATTCTGGAAAAGTACAGGTTCGGTTCATCGTCGAAGGGACATCTTGCAGGTATGTTTTTTAATGTTGTGAATTCTGTTCTTGATAAAGGTACAGGCCTTAAGCTTTCGGCTATCGGTGAAAGCGCAAGGCTCAGCGAGCTTGAGTTTAATTTTCCCATGGATTATTTTGATGCATCCCGGTTCAGGGATATTTTCAGAAACGGCGGCCCGTACACTGATAAAATTTATAACCATCTTTCATCAGGCCACTCTGAACCCGGCGGAATGATGAAAGGCTTTATAGACCTTGTTTTTGAACATGATGGCAGATACTATATCGCCGACTGGAAATCAAACCATCTTGGAAACTCTTATGAAGACTATTCCCTGGACAGAATCACCGTTGAAATGGAGAAACATAACTATTTCCTCCAGTACTATATTTACACTGCGGCTCTGCACAGGTACCTGAAGCACAGGCTCGGCAGCAGCTACAGTTATGAAAAACATTTCGGCGGCGTATATTACTTTTTTGTACGCGGGATGAATCCCGGAACTCCCGGTACAGGAATTTTCAGCGACAGGCCGGAAAAGAGTATAGTAGAAAAACTTGATCAGTATTTTGCGGGAGAGAACAAATGAATCTGTCAATAGATGATCTTAAAAATACCGGATGCTTCAATGATATAGATATTCATCTCGCTGATTTTTTATCTGCGGCTGGCGGCATAAACTCGCCTGTTTTTCACCTTACTGTAATGATGCTCAGCAGCAGGCTTAACAGCGGCGACGTATGCCTTTCACTGGATGATGTGGCCGGAAAGCCGCTTTCCCTGTTCTTCGGAGATGGTGCAGACGGATCTTACCGGGATATTATAATCCCGGAGAAATCAGAACTGCTCGGTTCTCTTGAAAACAATAAAGCAGTAGGCAGAGAAGGGAATTATCTTCCGTTGATTCTTGATGCTGAAGATAAACTTTATTTTCAGAAATATTATTCATTTGAAAACTCACTCGCGGAATATATTACGGGACTGGCCGGGAGTAAATCACTTCCTGCGGATATCTCTAATGTAAAAGAGACATTTTCTCTTTTATTCCCGTCCAATACGGGGGACACCGACTGGCAGAGTGCAGCGGCGTACTCGGCGCTTTCAGGGGGGTTAACTGTAATATCGGGAGGCCCCGGTACAGGGAAAACCTCCACTGTCGTAAAGATACTTGCCCTTATCGCAGAGGCCGGAATTAAAAGCGGAAAAGAAATTCTTATTTCTCTGGCTGCACCGACCGGTAAAGCCGCGGCCCGGCTTCGTGAAGCGGTGAATATTGCCATTGCCGGCCTTCCTGTGAGCGATGATGTTAAAAAAGTCATTCCCTCGGAAACATTTACTATCCACAGGCTTTTAGGTTCAATAAAGGATTCTCATGAGTTCAGGCATAACAGTGAAAATCCTTTAATGCACGATGTTGTTGTTGTTGATGAATGTTCAATGGGGGATATGGCCCTTATGTGCAGGCTGGTCAGGGCTGTCAGGCCGGGCGCGCAGCTTATTCTCCTCGGGGATAAGGACCAGCTCTCTTCAGTAGAAGGGGGAGCTGTCTTCGGTGACCTCTGCGGAGGAGTTGAAGGCGTTTATACAAAAAGTTTTCTTGATACGGGAAACAGGCTCTTCGGGATAAATTTTCCGCAGCCTGTTATTGAAAGCGGTAACATAAGTGTTATGAATGATGCCCTTGTAGTTCTTAAAAAAAGCTACAGGTTCAGCGGCAGAAGCGGAATCGGTATTCTCGCGGAACTTGTTAAAAAAGGAGACGCATCCGGCGCGCTTGATATACTCAATGACGAAAGCTATCCGGATGTGAAATTCGCCGACGGAACTTCACGGAAGGAGATCGGGAACATTTACAGTGATGCCGCTTCCCGCGTTGTTGCCGGGATGGATTGTTCCGTGGAGGAAAAAATTTCCGCCCTTATCAGCAGTTTTTCCATACTTACCGCGACAAGAAAAGGTGAACTCGGCGCGGAAGGGATGAACTCAATGGCAGAGGGCATTCTTTTCCATCTTGGAGTTATTGAACCTGTTGAGAAATTTTATCATGGCCGGCCGGTTATGATATCACGTAATGATTATTCACTCTCACTGTTTAATGGAGATATAGGTATTACATCAAATAAAGGCATTGCGGAAGTGGTCTTTCCCGGACCGGATGGAAAGCCCCGTACTGTTCATCCCTCAAGGCTTCCTGAACATGAAACGGCATTTGCCATGACAATACACAAAAGCCAGGGCTCGGAGTTCAACAATGTACTTGTTGTAATGCCTGATAAATGGAATATGGTAATGACACGCGAACTTCTTTATACTGCTGTGACAAGAGCGCGTAACGGTGTTGTTATTGCTGCCGGGAGTGATATTGTAAAAGAGATGATTTTAACTCCGACAAAAAGAATGAGCGGCCTTAGAAAAAAATTGTGGGGAGCTACCTGAGATGTTTCTGCAGGCTGTTCCTTAATATCCCGCGCAGAAGCTCTTTGAACACTTTATCCTCTTCAGCTGAGTATATGTCAAAGAGTTTAATTATATTCCTCGAATCGCTGATTTTTACTATGGAATAAAGAGCGGCGCTCCTTACATACCTGGATTTGTCTGTCTTTATCTGGTTCAGCAGAATCTCTGATGCAGATCCCTTCTTTAACGATCCCATTGCGCTGCATGCTTCACCGCGGACTCTGTAATCTTCATCGGAAAGGGCATCTTTGAGAACTTCAAGTGAACCGCTCTCCTCGCTTACTGCACCGATCGCGTAAACCGCCTTGATCCTTATTTTTGAATCTTTATCGTTTTTTATAATGTATTTTAATGCGTTTAAATTTCCTGCTTTTTTAAAAGAAATAAGTGTATCGAGAGCAGCCTGTTTAATTTCAGTTTCCTCTTCTTTCAATAACATTCCGGATATGGGAGCTGCTGCCGTGTAATATTTCAGTTCTTTCAGGGCTTTTACTGCTTCGAGTCTCATTTCGGTGCTGTCATCTTTCAGAATTCCGGTGAGCATAGAACCAGACTGTGCATCTTTAAACGATACAAGCGACGCAATTCCCATCTTCCTGGTTTCGTTATTATCATCGTTTGCCGCAAGTTTACGTAGTGCCGGCAAAGCTTCTTTTACTTCATTATTATTAACGCATTTAATGGCGTAGATTCTTACGGATTTGTTTTCATCTTCAAGCATGGAGATCGCGAGCTTCTGGAATCTTATATCATAAAGATAATTTAGTGCCTCGAGAAAGTAAATTCTATCAATAGGATTTTTGCTGTGCCCGAGAGAAAGTATAACAGGGAACATCCTGTCATCACCGAATTTTTTAAGCATTACCGCGGCTTTTTCGCGTACCTCGCTTCTCGGGACTATCAGTTTTTCTGCAATGGGGATTGTGAATGACGGGGTCCTTGAAGCGCTTAAGAATTCTATAAGTGTAATCTCTGTTTTTTTATCTTTTGCTGATCTGAGCATTTCTATCCAGGCAGCGGACTGTTCAGGAAGGGGATACTCTTTGAGTGCGTTGATTATTCTTTCTCTGGCATCTTCATCATCGTCATCGAGATATTCATCTTTAAGAAGAACCGGGAGTGTGGAGGGATGGTTTAACTTAATGTACTCAATGGCGTCCTGGAACTCTTTCTTATCTCCACCGGTAATAGATGAGAGCAGGTCTTTATCCTTAATTAATTCCCCTGCGGAAATATTAATTGATACGGACAGGAGTA
>DAONFJ010000109.1:0-10205 GCA_035403545.1 Spirochaetota bacterium | reverse complement strand
GTGAATGATGTAATTGTTAAAATAAAAAAAACAGCGATCTGCGGAACCGATCTTCATATCTATATGTGGGACGACTGGTCTAAAAGAACTATTAAAACACCGATGACAATCGGACACGAATATATGGGTTATGTCGAAACGGTCGGAGAAGGTGTTAAAAATATTGTTCCCGGCGAACGTGTTACAGGAGAGGGGCATATTGCCTGCAACAACTGCCGCAACTGCAAACGTGGTAAAAAACATGTTTGTGAAAATACAATCGGGATCGGTGTAAACAGGGACGGTGCCTTTGCGGAATATCTATCAGTACCGGCAGAAAATATAATTAAACTCGATTACAGAATCAGCGATGAAATAGCTTCAATTATGGATCCATTCGGTAACGCCACTCACACCGCACTTTCATTTCCGGTAATAGGAGAGGATGTGCTTATCACCGGAGCGGGACTCATCGGAAACATGGCTGTGGCTATCTGCAAATTCGCCGGGGCACGTCACATTGTAGTAAGCGACATCAGCGACTACAGGCTCGAAATAGCAAAAAAAATGGGTGCATCAATGACAGTTAATCCGTCGAAGGGTGAAAAGATAAGCGACAGCGTTAAAACTCTTGGTATGGCAGGATTTGACGTGGGGCTTGAGATGTCGGGATCGCCGCAGGCGATAAACGAAATGATAGAAAATATGTATAACGGATCAAAGATCGCTCTTCTGGGCATTCTGCCTAATAACACTTCGGTTCCATGGGACAAAATTATATTCAAGGCGCTCTCGCTCAAGGGAATATACGGGAGAGAGATGTTTGAAACATGGTACAAAATGGAACAGATGATTATTACCGGAATTGATCTGAATCCGGTTATTACACACAGGTTTCACATAGACGAATTTCAGAAGGGATTTGATATTATGGAAGAGGGAAACTGCGGCAAGGTGATATTGAACTGGGATTAACTCAACAACGGAACAATTATTAAACTGAACTGAAAAATCCCCCGGCCTGGCGGCCACCACCTTTGGCAAAGGGGCTTTAACTTTTTCTGTTTTATAGCCCGTTGAGCGAAGCGAAACGGGGGAATTTCGTTAAGTTTAACTAAAATTTATTGTTAGACTCGGCGGATTTAATAATACAAAAACAAAGAAAGGAGCAACTCTATGTACGATAAATTCAAACAGCATCTTGAAAATGAAATCAGCGATATTAAAAAATCAGGATTATATAAAGAGGAACGTATTATAACATCACCCCAGGGAGCTGAAATTAAACTAAGCACAGGACAAGGCGTACTGAACTTCTGCGCGAACAATTATCTCGGCCTCTCCAACAATGACCAGCTGAAAGAGGCTGCAAAAAATACACTTGATTCGCATGGATACGGAATGTCATCTGTCCGTTTTATATGCGGAACAACTGATATTCATAAAAAGCTTGAAGAGAAAGTCTCGGAGTTTTTCGGGACTGAAGATACAATCCTTTACGCTGCATGTTTTGACGCAAACGGCGGGCTGTTCGGTCCGCTCTTTACCGAAGATGATGCCATTATCTCCGACTCGCTCAATCACGCTTCCATTATTGACGGAGTACTTCTCTGCAAAGCTAAAAGGTACAGATACAACAACGCCGACATGAAGGATCTTGAAGATAAACTTATTGAAGCTTCAGCGCAGCGTTTCAGGATGATTGTTACTGACGGAGTTTTCTCAATGGACGGGAATGTTGCCCCGCTCGACGAGATTCATAAACTTGCGGTAAAGTATGATGCCATGGTTGCAATTGACGAATCTCATTCCGCGGGAGTTGTAGGAAATACCGGACGCGGAGTTACCGAACTGTTTAACCTGAGAAGTGAAATTGAGGTGATCACAGGTACACTAGGTAAAGCTTTCGGCGGCGCTGTCGGCGGATTTACTACCGGGAAAAAAGAGATTATATCACTGCTCCGGCAGAGATCGAGGCCATATCTTTTTTCAAATTCCATTCCCCCGATGGTTGCAGCAGCAGGAATAAAAATGTTTGAAATGATGAGCTCATCGCGTGAGCTTCAGGATAAGCTTCACGGGAATACGGAATATTTTTTAAACAGAATGCTTGCTGCGGGATTTGATATAAAACCAACTAAATCTGCGATCTGCGCTGTAATGCTCTATGACGCTTCGCTTTCACAGCGTTTTGCCTCACGGCTTCTTGAACTGGGGATTTATGTTACCGGATTCTTTTACCCCGTGGTACCGAAAGACCAGGCGAGGATACGTGTTCAGCTCTCCGCAGGACATAAGCGTGAGCATCTCGATAAGGCAATTGATGCGTTTATTAAGACAGGGAGAGAGCTCGGGGTGATTTAAAATTATTATTCAGGTATATAAACCGCGGCCTCTATAAAAATTATCTTCTGACCATAAAACATAAGCATTCTGCTTTACTCAGTGGACTACTCATCGTGCCCGCTGAGTATCTGATGGTATTTCTCTGTACTCTTTTTATGTTTTCTTTCGAAGACAATTTTATGAAGCATGACACCGTTTATATCAACAGGTTCGGCTCCGTTATGAATAATATCCTTATGCAGTATAATCAGTTTCTTGAGCTCTTCCCAGCACTCCATGGAATGCATGTATATGGTAAATGTTTCTAGCGAACTATTATAGTCCAGAAGAAATGAGTATCCGCGGACAACTGCTCTCCCGATCCTGTCAATGTATTCCTTCTCATCAAGATTAAATTCCTGAACAAAAAGTGATATCCTCATCAAACGGTTCGAATAAAAACCCGGTTCAATGTCGTAGAAATAGGCCAGCGATTTTTCTATATCCAGAAGGTCCGATTCCGCAGTAACAAACTTAATAGATCTGTTTCCATGTACATCTTTTAATACTATTCCCTCCCGCTGTCTTCTATTGAGTTCAAGTATTATCTCTTTCAGTTTATCAGAATTCGCAAATCTGAATCTGCCGAAAGAGTTCACCTGCGGAAGATTAAGGCTGCTGAAAATTGCATATTTTTCTTCAACAGGAAGAAGTTTACCGTCATTGCACATGATATCAAAACAGAAGAATGAAAGGCCAGGCGGGAGTAAATTATCTCTTTTTGAATTATAAGGATTATCTCCGACAAACTCTGCACAGATAATCCTGTCGGGATACAGATTAAAAAAATCATCCAGCCTGTATGATTTCATCCAATACTGAATCCACTCTGTTGAGAACGGGCAGATGAAGCCGCCGCGCGTTACCGCTATTATATTTTCCTTATGTTTAATAATCCTTACATTGTATCCGTCCAGCTTCTCCTCAACATAAAAATATCCGCTGCCGAAAAAATGTTTAATTCCATTGTTAAGCCTGTAGACTCTGAATATGTGAGGATAATCTTTTATGATCCGGTCATAGCCATCTTCGTGTATGATAACAGTTCCACGTTCATTTTCCGCGCTCCGCTCGGTATAGCGGGAATAACCGATTGTGCCGTAACGGAGATTCTCAATTTTACTCTGATTTTCCGCTTTCATAATTTTCTCTTACTGCGAACTTATTTATAAAATCTTTCGCGCAGAAGACTTCTATGCCGAGTGAACCCGCCATTTTTGCTATCCCTTCATCAGCAGACAAAACCGCTCCCCCGATCTCTTTCGCGAGGAGCACAACGTCAAGGTCCTCAACACTGTCGATAATTCCGCCTCTCATTGCGGCTCTGTATTCATTTCTTATACGCCTGATGTTGTCGGCAGTTTTTGAACTCTCAATCGCCTCCTCGGCAATGCGGAGCCCCTTGTTGATTCTTTCCCTGATATCGGATATAAAGGTATGGAAGATTACTGCCGGGAATTTCATTGAGAGTAAATCGGGGCCGCGGATTACTGATACTTTACGTATACTGATCATTGATTCTTCTGAAGCAAAATTTGAAAGTTCCCTGAATATCGAGGTTGGTATAAATATTTCCAGTCCTGCTTTTAACGATATGTATATAAAGTTTTCAATTGCCGAGGAAGTATCATCTCCGAATTCGTTCCGGGTGACCGGATTTGAAAAGATACTCGTATCAATAACAATCCTCATAATCAGCTCCTCTATTTAAAATATAAAACAGTAAGGATGAAGCAAAATAAAAGAGTACTAAATCTTTCAGCAGATTACCGGTAGTTATAATTATATATTGTTCCCGGATCACAAAATTTACTGTCTGTATGTTAAATTTTATTATAATAAAAATCCTGTGTGCCCTCTCGCCAGATTCAGGGGTCATATATGTCTGGAAAAATTAAATATAACCTCATACGCATTACCCATTTTTTTCTAGTAAGGCATAAATTTTACTTGAAAATTATACTACACTTATGTTTGCTAT
This sequence comes from Spirochaetota bacterium, assembly GCA_035403545.1. GTDB lineage: Bacteria > Spirochaetota > UBA4802 > UBA4802 > UBA5550 > WRGT01. Next base: position 5,860 of record DAONFJ010000109.1, on the reverse strand, counting down.
TTATAATAGTAGCAGCTTATGAAAACCAGAGAAAAATTAAACATATTAGCCATGTCCGCAAAATACGATGTTTCCTGCTCGTCAAGCGGAAGCAGCCGGCAAAATTCAGCAGGCGGAATAGGAAACGCGGAAAATTCCGGCATATGCCACAGCTGGTCAGAAGACGGAAGATGCATCTCCCTGCTTAAAATACTGATGACAAACAATTGCGTCTACGATTGCGCCTACTGCATAAACCGTTCATCAAACGACATTCCAAGAGCAATATTCACTCCGGAGGAGATAGCGGATATCACTATCAATTTTTACAGGCGAAACTACATTGAGGGATTGTTCCTCAGTTCGGCAGTTTTCCGTAATCCGGACTATACGATGGAGCTGATTATAAAAACAATAGAACTTATCCGGATTAAATATAAGTTCAATGGCTATATCCATGTTAAAGCAATGCCGGGAGCTGATCCGGCTCTGATCAGAAAAGCCGGGCTCCTTGCCGACAGGATGAGCGTAAATATCGAACTCCCCTCGCGTAACAGTCTTGAATACCTGGCTCCGCAGAAAACAAAACGGAATATCCTTACTTCGATGAACGATATTTCAAGAAATATTGAAGGGTTCCGTATTGAATCAAAAAAAGTAAAGCATCCGCAGAAATTCGTCCCGGCGGGTCAGAGCACACAGCTGATAGTGGGAGCAACGCCGGAGAAGGACAGTAAAATTATAAAACTCTCCGAAGTGCTCTATGATAAATTTTCATTAAAGAGAGTTTACTACTCCGCTTTCATGCCTGTTTCCTCCGATAACAGGCTACCTGCTGTCCAGGCGCCGCTCAAACGGGAACACAGGCTTTACCAGGCAGACTGGCTTCTTCGGTTTTACGGTTTTTCAGCGGAAGAACTTTTCGACGCAGAGGAGCAGAACCTGGATATGGATGTAGATCCGAAATTCGCCTGGGCAGTCCGGAACCTGGATAAATTCCCCATAGAGATCAATAACGCCGATTATGAGATGATACTGCGCGTACCTGGAATAGGTGTAAGGTCAGCAAAAAAAATCGTCTTTGCAAGAAGAGTTACAACTTTAAGATTCGATGATCTGAAAAAAATCGGCGTAGTTTTAAAAAGGGCAAAATATTTTTTAACATGCAATGGCGCCGGATTCGGCAAAAATGATTACAATGAATTGAGCATTAAGACCGGTTTGCTTACAGACGGTAAAGATAAAAACACAGGCCAGCTTTTACTTTTCAGCGACAGGGCCGCCCTGCCCGATCCTGAATCTGTAATTACTGCCGCAACCGGAGAACTGTAATGCTCTATTATTTATACGATGGCTCCTTTAACGGACTTATGTCAGCCATATCAGAATCACTGACAAGAAGAACCAGGCCTGAGAATATTATCCCGGAGTATTATACGAGAGATGATCTTTTCGGTGATTATATTTCAATCAGTTCAGATGAATTAAAATCCGCGGAAATGATTAATACTGTAACAGCAAGGATGGGAGATGAAACATTAAGCAATATTTTTTACTGTTACCTGTCAGATTCTCCGGAGGCCGGGAAAATAATATTTGAATATATACTATTCGGCATGAACACGGGGAAAAAAATAAATATGCACCTGACAAATGATTCCGTAAAGCCGGTTCTTGACATAGTCCGCAAAGTTAAATGCGAACAGCACAGGATGCTCGGTTTAGTCAGATTCAGACATGTTGAAGACGGGTTGTACTATGCCGCAATCGATCCCGACCACAACATTACGGGGATCATCGCGCCGCACTTCACGCGCAGAATGGCTGATCAGAACTGGATCATCCACGATACCCGCAGAAACATTGCCGCCCTGTACGATAAAAAAAAGTGGGAAATTGTTGATATCGAATCATCCCGCGAGCCATCAGATTCCGACAGGGAGATGTTTTACAGTGATTTGTGGAGGAACTATTTCAAAACAGTTTCAATAAGCGAACGGAAGAATCCGAAACTTCAGAGACAGTTCCTCCCGAAAAGATACTGGAAGAACCTCACCGAATTGAAGTGATTGAAACACCTGCGGCATTTACTTTCTGTTTTCCAGTCCTTTGTGAAGCAGTTCTGTCACTATCTCACTCACGCTGGCCTGCTCCTCTTTTGCTATTTCCTGAATCCTCTGCACCAGATCAATATTGATTTTTACAGCGAAAGGAACAAGCCCGAGGGCCTGGTCGAGTTTACGCTGTTCACGTTTATCTACAGGTTTTACTGCATCTTTAGCGAAAGGCCCTGTTTCGCTGTTTTTCTGAATTTTACTGTTTATTTTACTTCCGAGTGTTTTTTCCAGATCTGTTCTTTTCATTTATTTTCCTTATATTTTTTATGGGACATTTGATGACAGAAAAACGGCTGGAAGCTGTCAATAGAAATTCAATAATTATTATAGCAGTCAGCAATTGAAACAAGGCTTCGGCTTCGCTCATCCAGCGGGAAACAGCGGTTCTTTTACTGCCTGCACTTCGTATTCCGGAGTGCAGGACCACTATCGGCGTATAACTACGCTCCCTGATTGTATTAAGCCCGTCGAAATAAACAGAGCCGAAGAGTAAAGCCTCATTATCCGGCCGGATTTAAATTAAAATTTAATAATTGCCGGGCATAACTCTTTAAAGAGGAGATGTATCAGTCTCTGTATGAACTTTAAATTTCCGGAATACTGAAGAAAAAATTGGCATATTCTCCAGGTACCGAATCAACCCATACTTTTCCATTATGTTTTTCAATAATCTTTTTGCAGATGTAAAGTCCAAGACCTGAACCCTTTATTCCTTCCGTACCCTTCTGTTTCAATCTGCCGAATTTACCGAACAGTTTTGTTTCAGCATCTTCTTTTGATACTCCTACACCCCGATTGTAAATTGAGAATACCACTTGATGATCTTTTTCAAATACAGTAATCTTTACTTCAGTACCCGCGGTACCGTATTTAATGGCATTGTTAACAAAATTTGTCACTACTATCTGAAGGAGGTTGGGGTCTCCCTCTATTTCGGGCTGAGCCTGATAGTCGATGACCAGCGGCATATTTTTTATATTTGATGAGTATTCCGGAATTTCAACTACATTTTTTATTACATCGTTCACTAAATTTATTTTCTGATGAAATGACTCCAGGTCATCAAGTTCCATTTTTGAAAGGTCAATATAACTCCGGATAATATCTTCAAGGTACTGGCAGTTTCTTATGATTGTATCAAGTATCTCTTTCTGTTTAGGTTCAAGATTTCCGAAGTACCCTTTAGCGAGAGTCTGGGCTGTAGTATGCACAACAGACACCGGGCTCTTCAGCTCATGCGAAACTATTGCCATAAGGTCAAGCATGCTTGTTTCACCGTTTTCTCTCGATTTAATCGCGTTATGTATTACATCGCGGAATTCATCCGGTGTAAAAGGTTTGGGAATATAATCAAATGCACCCATTTTTAAAGCTTCACGGGCAGTTTCGGCAGTGGCAAATCCTGTAAATATGACAACTGTAAGATCAAGTTTTCTATCTTTGACTGTACGAAGAACATCCATACCGCTCATACCGGGCATCATCAGGTCTGTTATAACCAGATCGTACTTTTCCTGATCAATTTTCGCAAGTCCATCTTCCCCGGAATAGACAGTATCAATAAGATAATTCTCCCCCCTGAGAATTCTCATACAGCTTTTCAAGACAATATCTTCATCATCAATTATTAGTATTTTTGTCTGTTTACTCATACCTGCCCGCCGGTAGCATTTTTTGTATTCTGCGTTAATTCCTTAACATTTTAAGTCTGTTCAGGATAATAATGGGACTATTTCAAAAGTCTACCTTTAAAATTTCTGTCATTCCGGTTTTACAGCATCCTTGGCTTAAAATACCGGAATTTCCTGATAAAATCATGTCTTATACCGGTATTCTGCTGTGCTTATGCCGGAATAACAACAGTTAATCTTTCAGGAAATTCTAAAATACTAATTATCATTTTTAAAAGTGATTAATAAAATGAAATTATAGCCTCATTTAATCAATCAAAATTCTAATAAATTTATATTATATAAATTTATTTATTTTCTCAATAAGCTCATCAATATCAACAGGCTTTGTGAGAAAATCACTTATATTCGGTAAAAAACTCTGATCTGCATTTAGAGAAAAGCGCGAATTTGTCACCTGGTCTATTGCTGTAAGCATTATAATGGGAATATCCTTTACTCCTGCATATTTAGAGCCGTCTCTTTTGCTTCTGATCTGATATACGGCCTCAAAACCGGCTGTATCAGTCTCCATCATAACGTCCAAAATAACCAGATCAGGTTTCTCAGAGAGCACTTTTTTCAAACCTTCATTGCCATTAAATGCTTCAACTACATCAAAATTATTCATCTTCAGCGCCTGAGCAAGGGTAACGACAAGATCCTTATCATCATCAACAAGCAGTATTTTTTTTGACATGTCAGCTCTCCCTCAATTATCCAGCATTTTGTAAATAACGTTTCTCTCTTCCCAGGCCTTGTTCCTTTCGTATGCGTCTATCGGGAACTCCATCTGCTTCAGTTCAATCGGCGCTACATTTTTCTCAACAAGCCCGAGTGCAAGCGCCACACCGTAGATTATAGCCTCCGGGCGCGGAGGGCATCCCGGAATGTAATAATTTACAGGTACAACTCCTGTTGCTCCGCCGGTTACGTTATATGAATCGAACCAGCATCCGCCCCCTGTTGCACATGAACCTATGCCGAATACAAGCTTCGGATTAGGAAGAGCGTCATATGCTTTTTTTACAAGCGGAAGTGTCGGCCTTGTTACAGCTCCGGAAAGAAGCATAACATCAGCGTGCCTGGGTGAAGCGACAAGCTTCATCCCGAACCTCTCAACGTCATAGTAAGGAGTAAGGACGTTGAGTATCTCTATATCGCAGCCATTACATGCACCGGTATTGCAGTGGTACAGCCATAATGATTTGCCGAAAATTTTCTTTGATAGATTCGTAAACATACCTATTCTCCTAATTTCTCAGGTCTTTTATAGTCAGCAGTTTTCTTCAGCATTTCAACATTAAAATGATCAGTTGTCTTTCTGATTAAGGAACGTGCCTCAATATTATCATATCTGAATCCGAGAAGATCCATTCTATCAATCATGTTTTTATTTTCCATATCGTAGCACCTTCCGCATCTCTGACATGTGAGCATAAAAAGTTCCATGCTTTCTGTCAGGTCCTGTTTGTCTCCTGTTGCTGTTTCAAACTGTTTGGTCATTGTGATCGCTTTCTCCGGGCATACATCGGCGCATCTTCCGCAGTATGTGCACCTTGAAGCGTCATATACCATAAGCCTTATTTCCTGGCAGAGGTCACGGACAAGTATTGTTCTCGCAGGGCAGTGATTAGCGCACCCTCCGCATCCGATACATTTTTCATGATCCCAGTAAGGCATCCCGCGGAAATTTTCCGGAACAGGCCTTTTTTCAAAGGGATAGTTCAGAGTAACAACACCCGGTTTCATCACCATTAAAACCTGTTTAATTTTACTTGTTAACCACATGGTTATCCTCCTTACCCCTTATATTCCGTATACGGAGAGTCCCACTGCGCAGAGCGCAAGGACTATCAGTACAGAGTAATATCTTACAGCCTGGTCTATTCTTAACCTCGGGTTAGTGGAACCGATCAGGGCTATGAACACATACACGCATGCTATTTCACAGAGCTGGATAATTATATCTAAAGCGTAAACTCCGGTGTAAAAGAAAGGTATGAATACCATTACAAAGAGCGCCGCGTAAAACATCTGTTTCAGCATCATCGCATACTTGAACAGTGCGTAGTTCGGGCCGCTGTACTCAAG
>DAONFJ010000108.1:0-10651 GCA_035403545.1 Spirochaetota bacterium | reverse complement strand
CCTAAAGTTCAAGATTGACAATCTTTCTCTCTTTAATGTGTCCTTTCAGCATAATATCTATATATAAATCCTTTATTTCATCAAGGGAACATTCGCTGCCAAGACTGTTCAGGGAGGCATCATACCATTCACCCGACAGTTTCCTCCATGTTGCCTCCCGGAGTTCATCAGGACACTCAACCGAATCAATACCGAAAAGACTCACTCCGCGGAGTATAAACGGATACACATTTGCGTAGAAATCCGCACCTGCGGCGTTACCGCATGTAGTTACCGCCCCGCCGTAAGCAGTCTCCCTTAATGCTGTTGACAGTATATTCCCTCCGACTGTGTCTATCACTCCGCTCCATTTCGCTTTTAGAATGGCTTTCCCTTCTATGTCATTCACCGCATCAGCAGGTATAACCAGTTCAGCGCCCAGCTCTTTGAGAGCTCTTTCATCCTCGGGGAAATCTTTCTCCGGGTTTTCATGTATCCCTGTTACTGCCGTAACACTGTAACCCGCAATGGCAAGGAGCCTCACCGCGTGGCTGCCGACTCCTCCGCGTGCGCCGGTAACAAGCACTTTGCCGCTCTCCGGTTTTATCCCGCCATATTCCGAAAGGCGGTACAAAGAAAGAGCAGCCGTAAAACCCGCGGTACCATATATCATGGTTTCCCGGAGAGTAATACCGTCAGGTTTCTTTATAGCCCATTTCGACGGCACCCTTACGTATTCCGAAAAGCCGCCGGATGTGTTCATGCCGAAATCATGCCCGGTTACAATAACTTCATCGCCCGGGTTGAACTTTTTATCTCCGCTTTCAACGACAATTCCCGCCGCGTCGATTCCGGGTGTATGCGGATACTTCTTTGTCACACCTCTGTTCCCTGCTGCTGACAGCGCATCCTTAAAGTTAAGTGACGAGTATCTGACATTGACAAGAAGGTCCCCTTCGGGCAATTCTGAAATATCTCTGCTTACAATCTCCCTTATAAAGGAATTTCCTTCCTCTCTTATAACAAGCGCCCTGAATTTCACCAAGATTACCTTTCAATTTTTATAATAACAGTATCACATTCTGCATAATTTAATATCCTTTATACAGAAGATCTTCCGTTTCAGATATGAAAAAGCTTCATAAAATACGGTCAAGCTTTTTCGGATATTTTTTAAGTTAACTTTTTCTCAAAGCAGGATTGGACTGTTCAAAGAGACCGGCGCGTTACGGGTTATCTATTACAAACTGTAAATAAACCTGAAAAAATTTATCCGAACTTGACTCAAATCAAGGACAATTCCGGGAACCTGTTGTAAGTTTATTTATCACAACAATAATGGAGGTTCGAAAGATGAATATGTTTTGTTATCAATGCCAGGAAACCGCAAAAAATCACGGATGCGAGGTAAAGGGAGTTTGCGGGAAAGAATCCACGACAGCGACTCTCCAGGATCTTCTGATATATAATCTGAAGGGGATTGCGTATCTTTCAGAACCGAAGATGAAGAACGGAGAAAAAATATCTGAAACTGCAAAATTCATAATTGATTCGCTTTTTGCGACAATCACAAATGCCAATTTTGACAATAACAGATTCAATGTGCTTATTGCTGACTCAATCAAAATTAAAAAAAGCCTTTCTGCATCCGGCGGGAGCGCTCTCCCTGAAGCAGCTACGTGGCTTAATGAAAAGCAGGAAGACCTTATCACAAAAGGTTCCGCTGTAGGGGTACTCTCAACAGAAAACGAAGATGTGCGGTCGCTTAGAGAACTTCTGGTTTACGGGCTGAAAGGTATTGCAGCATACGCACATCACGCATTTGTTCTCGGCTATGAAGATGAAGACGTGTATAAATTCATGATTGAAGGCATGGCATCTACTCTCAAAGACCTGACAGTTGATGAAATGGTTGCCCTTGTACTGAAATGCGGAGATACAGCGGTAAAAGTAATGGCCGTGCTTGATAAAGCGAATACAGAAACCTATGGCAACCCTGAACTGACCAAAGTTAACATCGGGGTTAGAGCAAATCCCGGTATACTGATTTCCGGCCACGACCTCAAGGATATGGAAGAGCTTCTTAAACAGACAGAAGGTACCGGGGTAGACGTTTATACGCATAGTGAAATGCTCCCCGCAAATTACTATCCGGCATTTAAAAAATATGCTCACTTTGTAGGGAACTACGGAAACGCGTGGTGGAAGCAGAATGAGGAATTTGAAAAATTTAACGGCGCCATTCTGATGACTACAAACTGTATCACACCGGTAAAAGATTCGTACAAGGACAGAATTTTCACGACAGGTATGGCCGGGTATCCAGGCGTTAAGCATCTGCCGGACAGGGCGGCGGGCGGAGCAAAAAATTTCTCTGAAGTAATTGCAGTCGCGAAAAAATGTGCTGCTCCGGTTGAAATCGAAAAAGGCGAAATTGTCGGAGGATTTGCGCACGCCCAGGTATTTGCACTTGCAGATAAAGTAGTAGAAGCTGTAAAGAGCGGTGCCATAAAAAGATTTGTTGTTATGGCAGGATGTGACGGGCGGATGAAGTCGAGAGAGTATTTTACTGATGTAGCACAGGGGCTTCCTGAAGGGACTATCATTCTTACTGCCGGATGTGCCAAGTACAGATACAACAAACTCAATTTAGGGGATATCGGCGGAATACCGAGAGTCCTTGATGCGGGACAGTGCAACGATTCATATTCACTTGCGGTAATAGCCCTGAAGCTGAAGGAGATCTTCGGACTTGCTGATGTTAATGAACTCCCGATCTCTTTTGACATCGCGTGGTACGAGCAGAAAGCAGTGGCTGTTCTCCTTGCACTCCTCGCGCTGGGTTTTAAAGGACTGAGACTCGGGCCCACACTTCCGGCATTCCTTTCACCTAATGTAGCGAAAGTTCTTATTGAAAATTTCAATATTATGGGAACAGATGACGCAAAGGCTGACGTCGAAGCGATGATGGCCGGTAAATAATATTTAATCACTGAACCTGATTTTGTTAAGCCCTCCATGCGGTTAATACCTCTGGAGGGCTTTTTTGCGCGTAAATTGTGCACCGGGAAACACTATGCGGTATAACAGAATTTACAGAATAATTACTGATGATAAAAACATTCCCTGGGGCATCTGGAATCACAATCCCGTGCTCTTCCGGAGAGTTAGAAAAACCCGGCAATTAAATATGGTTTAGGATTGACAGCAATTTTAAATATGTATCTCTCTTCTAAAATAATGGAAAAAATACTATGAAAAAAACACGTTTAAATTTTGTGGACCTCATGCGCGGACTTGCCATGATTGTGATGATAGAGGTTCACGTCGTCAACTCTCTGATGAATCCTGCGCTCAGGAATGAAACATGGTTCTATTTTGTAAACTTTATAAACGGCATGGTTGCTCCAAGTTTCGTCTTCATTTCCGGATTCGCATTCATGCTGGGATCCCGGTCAAAGCTTGCCGAATTCCGGACATTTAAATACGCATTCTGGAAACAGCTGGGCCGGATTATGCTCATATGGTTTCTGGGCTACATGCTGCATATCCCGTTCTTTTCAAAATATAAATGCATTAACATTGCAACAACAGATCACTGGATGAATTTTCTTGGCGTGGATGTACTTCAATGTATCGCCATCGGGCTTCTTCTCATCTTTATACTGAGGCTGGCTATTAAGAGTGATAAAGTTTTTATCGCAGCAGTAATCCTGCTTGGCCTTGGCGCCGTTATTCCCGCGGCAAAAATCTACACTATCGATTTTCAGCAGCATCTCCCGCTATTTATGGCGATGTATATCACTCCTATATATTATACTAACTTTCCGGTTTTCCCATGGTTCGGATTTATGGCGGCAGGAATACTCACTGCATGGTTTTTCATGAAATCACGGGAAAAGGGGTCAGAGCATCTATTCATAAAACGCCTTCTAATTTCAGGAACACTTCTTGCCGTAACAGCAATTCCGCTCATGTTCTATCTGATGATACCCGATGTACGCCCGAACATTCTATTCTTCGCAGGCAGACTCGGAGTTGTATTTATCATACTCACAGTATGCTATTACTACTGCGCATGGAGGGATGAGCTGTCACCGATAATTCTTTATCCCAGCAGAGAGTCGCTGGCTGTATATTTTATGCATCTGCAGTTTCTGCACCGTGAGGTCTGGTGGGGAAAATCAATAATTACCATGAGCGGACAGAGTCTGGGCTTTGTAACCTGCCTGATTATTTCAGCAGGAGTTGTCCTTCTAATGCTCCCCATGGCACGGGTGTGGAACTATTATAAAACAAAATATAACTATTTCGGAAGAATTGCAGTAGCAGTGATGTTCACTGTCGGCGGTATTGTCTTTATGATGAGATAAGGTTATAATTTTATCTTGACTTATTACGGGCATATGCCCATATGTATCCGGGAATTAAAATCATGACAAGACCTAAATACTGCAGAAAAATCGGATGCGAACCCGGAGCAAATTACTTTATACCTCAGGGAATTCCAGTATCCAGTATGGAAGAAATATCCATCAGCCTTGATGAATTTGAAGCTTTAAGACTCGCAGATTTTGAAGGATTATATCAGGAAAATTGCGCATCAAGCATGAACATCTCCAGACAGACGTTCGGAAGGATCATCGATTCAGCACGAAAAAAAATTGCAGACGCACTTGTACATGGAAAAGCATTAAAAATTGAGGGGGGAACAGTATCTTTTGAAGAAAATGGAAAGATAAGGTGCAGCAGCTGCGACCACTCAATGAACTGTTGTAAAAACAGCGGCGACTCCCCCGCATGCCCAAGATGCAGAAAAATTACCAATAATGATTAAAAAGGAGAATGAGCTTATGAAAATTGCATTACCGACAAAAGACAGCATGATAGACAGCCACTTCGGGCACTGTGACCACTTTACAGTATTTACACTTAATGAGAATAAAGAAATTATTCTGGAAGAGAAAATCCAGTCTCCCGTAGGATGCGGATGCAAGTCTAACATCGCAGGTACACTGGCAGAACTCGGTGTAAAAGTTATGCTTGCGGGAAATATGGGTGATGGAGCTGTAAATGTCCTTGGAAGCAATGGAATTAAAGTAGTCCGGGGGTGCTCCGGCAATGTCAGAACAGTCGCAGACAAATGGATTTCAGGTAATTTAACTGATTCAGGTATCGGATGCAGTGCTCACGGGCACGAGTGCAGTAACTGATTACTTTTTACAGATTATCCAGGGTCAGATCCTTTTAGTTATACAAGGCTCTGACCCGTTTTTTATTTAACTCCCGCTTCGCCCGATGGACACAGATGCGAAAGAATCAGCACAGATAATTTTTTATTTGTATCCGTCTGCAGCAAAATCTTCAGGTAAATATTTTTCGATTAAAACCCGTTCTTATCTAGCAAATCCAATAATTTATCGTTTATCTTTTTTCGGAAATCCCTTTTTCCGGTGAAAGAACGCAAGTCCCCCTTTTGATGTTTCCCTGTAACAGCTCTTCATGTCCCGCCCGGTCTGCAGCATCGTAATTACAACTTCATCAAATGAGACCATATGCCGTCCGTCCGAAAGAAGAACATATGTCGCGCAGTCCATTGCCCTGACAGCTGCTATTGCGTTCCTCTCAATGCACGGTATCTGGACAAGCCCCATTATCGGATCACATGTAAGCCCCAGATGGTGTTCAAGCCCCATCTCCGCCGCGTATTCCACATGACGGGGAGAACCTCCCATAAGCTGTGCCGCTGCCCCTGCAGCCATTGCGCATGCCGAGCCGACTTCCCCCTGGCATCCCACTTCCGCGCCGGATACTGAAGCATTCTTCTTTATTAAATTTCCAATCAGCCCGGCAGTAGCCAGAGCCCGGAGTATTTTTTCATCACTGAGCTGGTAGAAATTCTTCATAAAAAAAAGAACAGCCGGAAGAACCCCGGCAGAACCGCATGTCGGAGCAGTAACGATTGTATTACCGCTGGCATTCTCTTCCGATACGGCTAAAGCGTATGAAAATATAGTGCCTGTTTTCTCCAGAAATCCTTTACTCTGTATTGTCCTGGTATAGTAGGAGGAGGCTTTTCGCGCAAGATTAAGGCCGCCGGGAAGTACACCTTCGGCATCAATCCCTCTGTCTATAGCTTTTTTCATTACATCGAGTACTTCTTTCAGGTAATCCCATATTTCAGGGCCTTCATATTGATCGACAAAGTTCCATATGGTTTTACCTTCGTTCTCGCACAGTTTGAGAAGTTCAGACATTTTGGAGAAAGGGTAAACTTCTTTTGTATCGAGCCCGCCCGGTCTGTCCATTAAAGCTCCGCCGCCGGTGCTGTAAACAGTCCACTCATCAGTTACTTTTCCGTTATGGTCCAGGGCTTCAAAATGCATACCATTAGGATGGAGCGGAAGCTCTTTATCTTTGATCCATACAATTTCACACTCCCCGGGTGAGAGAGCTTTCAAAATAGCATAATCAGTGAGATGCCCCTTCCCTGTAAGAGCAAGACTTCCATATAGCGAAACACGGTATCTGACAGCATTCATGGTTCTGTTTTTAAATATATCTGCGGCATAAGATGGCCCCATAGTATGGCTGCTTGACGGGCCAAGCCCTATTCTGTAAATTTCTCTAAGTGATTTCATATATCCTCACATATATATAATAACATCCGCATGTATATTTTCAAAACAGTAAACTTAAAAAAATTCCGGATAAAAAAATAACCTCTACGGCCAACATCTACCCGCATTTAAGGCAGCAATCAAATATTCGCACAAAACCTTTAAGCCCCGTACCCGCTCGAGATGGCAAGGCACTTTGGACGGCTGACTTAAAGATATTATCATCAGATATATTTATTTAAAACCGGAATTTTAATACTTTTTTTTGCCGTAATATAGGAGGTGCGGGGGCTTAAAGATCCAGCTGGTGAAGTTTTCTAAACAAGTGCCGAGAGGCTTAAGTACCGCATAGCACAGTGCAGGAGCCGGCAAAAGGCCTGAAAAATTTGAAGTTATTACAAATTACAAAGATTCAATAAATAAGCTTTATATCAAATAATTAACATCCCCGCACCCTCGGGTGCGGGGATGTTAAGTTAAATACATTTCATTCAGCTCTCAATAAGACTATTTAACTTCGCTCATTGCAATTGGTGAATATCAGAATCCGCGTTCTACTTAACCCAGCTTGAGGCAGGTTTCCTTATTTTAAAAAGTTCTTCAACATATTCCTGAATTACAGGATCGTGTGTATTTTTGCTGTAAACTGAATATTTCAGAACAGGAATATTTTCCGTCGCCGGATTTTCTCTATAAGATAATGTTTTAAACTGCAGGTAATATCCCTTTACGGTATTACCGAAAGTGTACAATGCTGAAAGTCTGCCGCTGTCAGGTTCAGTAAGCTTTACACTGAAGCCGTAAACTTCAGGAAAAATTCTGCTTGAATCATTCAGTTTAAATATATTTTCAAGTTCACTGAAGGATTTCATATCCTCCGCATTATTGCCTTTGTAAATTGCTCCGGTTATTATATCTCTCTTAAGTTTTACTATATCAGTAGTAAAGAATTTGGATTCCGATTCCTTCCTTGTCCTCAATTCCTTTTTCGCCGGAATATATTCAATGACAGATTTAATTGTTGTATAATCACTACCCAGGTTTATGAGAATTATCTTTTTATCAACCTGTGTGAAATCACCAATTAAAATCTGTGTCTTATCATTAATAGACTGAAGGAAAAAATAATTTTTGCCTTCGGCTGGTGCAGGAAAAAGTTTAAGCCTGTCATTATTAATCTGTTTTTCCTGAAGGTCATCATACTGCTGTGAAAACAAATAAGAACCGCATATAAGTAATAATAAGAGAATAATAGCTTTATTTTTCATGTACATTAACTCCTTTTTTCTATATAGTAATATAATAATAAAAAAAGCGGATAATTCAACATGGAAGTAAAATTTTTTTAAAAAAATTTTAGTCAGCTACCGTTTTAATTTTATGCAGCCTCCACTTACAGCTTTTTTACCCTCTGTATTCAGAACATCAAAAAAAAGTTCAAAACTATCCGCCAGTACACTTCTTCCGGTAAGGCGTACTCTCATATTAGAGCCGGGAAGTATCATCCCGGTAAATTTACAGATGATAGACGCGACACATTCAGTATCACAAATTCCCTCCCTGTCGAGAATTTCCCTTACCGCAATTGCAAGGGCTGCAGTGCCCTGAAGTATAATACCCGGAAGTCCAACTGCATGCGCAAACTTTACCGAAGTATGAATAGGAAAGTGAATATTCGAACATCCGTCATATAAAAATGGAGCAAGAGGGCTTACTGGAACAACGGACTCGTGCAGCAGCTCCGGTTCCGCGGACATAACCGGGAAATCTGGAACATTCCCGCCTCCTTTACCTCCGCCGGTACACTCAACCCCTCTCATCATCGCGCCAAGATATTCTGTAAAAACAGAATTTCCCCCGGCGTCTGACGCGTCAAAGCGAAGTATAACATGAGTACCGGCTTTGTGAGGAAGAATCGCTGCGACTGATCCGTTTACTTTTATGTGATCTCCCGGTTTAACAGGCCTGTGTATGATAAGCTGCTCGCTGAAATGTACCTGGGTAAAAAGGACCTCCTTCGGGAAATCCGCCGATTCAATATTGTCCGCGATGTGTTCAATTATCGGCCATGTAACTGCCACAGGGAAAAGAGGAGGCGCAATCAGCCCCCCGGGAAGCTCATCATTAAAATATCGGGGGTTGGTATCGCCTGTTGCGGCAGCATAATTCATAGTCCACCTTGAGCTTACACTGCACTGGTACTCTTTAAGAACAATTCCGGTAAAATCAGAAGAAAGCTTCATATGGTCTCCTTTACACTTTAATCTTGACAAATACTCAGAGTTATGCGATATTTCTACAAAATCCTGTAATGAAAAAATACCCGGATGTATAGATATCTCTAACTGAGCAGAAAGTCAAATGCAACTAAAATTCTGATTTTATATCTGTTTTGAGTAACATGCTTTCGAATAAAGCCGTAAATGAATTTATTATATATCGCGCCGGCAGCGTGAAATTTAGTAAATCCTGTTCACTCATGGTCTGCTTTTAAGATAGATGTTAAAAAAAATTTCAGGGGAGGAGTTATGGGAAAAGATAAAAAACCGGTTGTATTGATCAGCGGATGTTCTTCAGGTATCGGCCGGGCGTTCAGTTCTGAATTTTCAAAAAGAAATTTCCATGTCGCAGCAACTGCCAGGAAGATCGATTCAATAAGGGATATAAAATCTGATAAAACAGGAATCTATATCCTTGATGTAACAGATGAAAAATCCATAAAATCATGCGTAAAAAAAGTTATTAAAGACTTCGGCCGGATAGATGTTCTTGTAAACAATGCGGGTTACGGACTTATCGGCCCTGTATCTGAAATTCCGCTTGATGATATCCGCAATCAATATGAAACTAATTTATTCGGGCTGATAGCTCTTTCGCAGGCCGTTATTCCGCATATGCAGAACCAGGGTTCCGGCAGAATTATAAATATAAGCAGCGTTTCCGGTGTTCTCACTACACCTTTCGGAGGAGCGTACTGTTCATCCAAGGCTGCGGTAAACAGCATATCCGATGCGATGAGGATGGAACTCGCTCCGTTTAATATACAGGTAGTGACGGTCCAGCCCGGCGCGATAAAATCCAATTTCGGAAACAGGGCTTCCGGTACTGTAAAAAAATATCACAGGCCCGGATCAAAATATTTATTCGCCGCCGGTTATATAGACATGAGAGCTATGGACTCGCAGAATAACCCGACTGATGCCGAAGTATTCGTATCTGCAGTTGTAAAAAAAATACTGAAAAAAAATCCCCCCGCATTAGTCAGAGTCGGCAGGTTAACAGTCAAACTTCCACTACTGAAATGGCTGCTTCCTTATAGCCTTCTTGACCGTATTTTAAAAAAAAGATACGGCCTTGATAAAAGTACGGATGTAAAATAGTATACAGATATAAAAGTATTTGCAAAATCTCCCTTAATAATTAAGAGAGAGCAATACCATGACAATATTAAGCAGCATCATAGAAGGCTTCGCTATGGGAGCGGGACTTATAATCGCAATCGGCGCACAGAATGCATTTGTCCTTAAACAGGGAATAAAAGGCGAACACCGGCCAGTCATTGCATGGATCTGCGCCCTAAGCGATGCTTTTCTAATAATATCCGGTATCGCGGGGATGGGTTATATTTTCAGCACTCATCCTGTCATTACAAAAGCCGTATCATTGGCCGGATCAGTTTACCTCGCATGGTTTTCATTCAGGTGTTTCCGTTCCGCCGTTAAGGGGGAGTCGATGGACATAAACGGCGGAGTATCCGATCCTCTCTCTCTAAAAAAAACAGTAATCACAACACTTGCGCTTACATACCTCAATCCGCATGTATACCTTGATACTGTTGTAATGCTCGGAGGATTCGGCGCGGCACGCTCTCCGGAAATACGCCCCTTCTTCGCGCTCGGAGCAGTATCCGCATCATTCACCTGGTTCTTCACGCTTGCCTACAGCGGAAAGATTCTCTCGCCGCTGTTTAAAAGACAGGTATCATGGAGAATTCTCGATACAGTTATCGGGTTTGTAATGATTTATATAACGGTAAAACTGGTACTCTTCGG
>DAONFJ010000107.1:0-10830 GCA_035403545.1 Spirochaetota bacterium | reverse complement strand
ACCGGTATAGCCGGCCTTACATGCGCAATATATTTAAAGAAAGCCGGCCTTGATGTCGTGATGATGACAAAGGAAAGCCGGGTTTCGGAGTCCAATACATTTTACGCGCAGGGCGGTATTATCGCCGCGAAAGACGATGACTCCCCCACTCTCCTGCGTGATGACATACTTCAGGCAGGCTGTTCATACAACAGAATCGATGCTGTGGATTATTTCGTAAAATACGGCCCCCCTCTGGTCTTCGATTTCCTTGTAGACGAAGTGGGTATCCAGTTCAGCACATCAGAAACAGGAAACATTGATTACACTGAAGAAGCAGCCCATAGCGTACGGCGTATTGTCCACTATGAGGACCATACCGGCGACAAGATAGAGGATTCCCTTATAGACCATGCGAAAAAACTTGGAGTGAAGTTTCTCATAGACTACACTGCCATTGACCTTATAACAAACAATCACCACTCGCGGAATACCCAGGAACT
Organism: Spirochaetota bacterium; assembly: GCA_035403545.1. Taxonomy (GTDB): domain Bacteria; phylum Spirochaetota; class UBA4802; order UBA4802; family UBA5550; genus WRGT01. The sequence continues at coordinate 10,348 of DAONFJ010000107.1, read as the reverse complement.
TTACAGAGAACGTGAAGTTATGGGTATATATGCACTTAACAATAAGAGTGTGGAGACCGAAACATTTTTCGCCCAGAGTGTTGTCATTGCGACAGGCGGAATCGGCAATCTGTTTTACCACACGTCAAATCCGGTATCAGCTACAGGTGACGGAATAAGTATGGCCCACAGGGCCGGGGCGAATATTATTAACGCCGAGTTTGTGCAGTTTCATCCCACTACACTTTTCCATAAAGATATAAAAAGATTTCTCATATCCGAATCACTTCGCGGTGAAGGGGCACGGCTGAAAGACCATAACGGGCATGAGTTTATGTATGAGTATTCCGAGATGGGCGACCTTGCACCCAGAGATGTTGTTGCGCGCGCCATATATGACAGGATGTCCAAAACCGGAAAAGAGTATATGCTTCTTGATATAGCAAATTACTACCAGGGCCACCTCCCGCTTGAGAAGCGCTTCTCCATGATTTACTCAACGTGTAAGAAGGGCGGGATCGATATAACGAAGGAACCAATCCCGATTGTACCGGCAGCCCACTACTTCTGCGGAGGAATAAAGGCTGACCTCAAGGGGAGAAGTTCCCTCAAAAACCTTTATGCCATAGGTGAAGCTTCCTGCACGGGGCTTCAGGGCGCGAACAGGCTTGCATCAACTTCACTTCTCGAAGGACTTCTCTGGGGTAAATCCGCGGCTGAAGATATCATAGTAAAAAAATATAAAATCAATAAAAGCCGGTTCAACAGTATTCCCGACTGGGAGAAACCTAATTATACCGAAGAGTTTGACCCGCTCCTTATCGATCAGGACATGAAAGCAATACAGCTCACAATGTGGAATTACGCCGGAATAATCAGAACCGAAAAAGGGCTAAGGCGCGCAGAGGCCGATCTGGACTACTACTCGCACAGAATTATGAGTTTTTACAAGAGCGCAAAACTTCATAAAGATATCATTGAGCTCCGTAACGCCGTGGTAAGCTCCGCACTGATTGTTTCAGCCGCACTGAGAAATACAAAATCTGTCGGGTGCCACCATCTCGCGAAGAAGAAATAAAAGTTTAAATGGACCTGCCGGTATTCATCTGCCCAGTCTGTTCCTCCCCTCTTTCACGGGCCGGCAGGTCATATTCATGCGCCGGTAAACACAGTTACGACATATCAAAAGAAGGATATGTAAACCTCCTCCTCGCAAACCAGAAGCAGAGCCGCGAACCTGGTGATTCAAAAGAGATGCTTGATGCCAGGAGATCATTTCTGAATAAGGGATATTACAAACCCCTTGCCAGATCTGCGGCATCAATAATAATCAGGCATAAAAGGCGTTCTCAACTGGCCCCCTTCCTGAAAAAGCTGAGTTATTGCCAGCGAAGAGATTTTACTTCGGCACCCGGGTATTCGGGCACTTTAACCGGCTCAGCACAGAACAGGCTCAACGCGCGGAATATTCCTGTCACCGGGCCGGTCCCTGCAGATAAAGCGCCCGGTATCATTTCCAAAATACCTGATTTCATTATTCTTGACGCTGGTTGTGGAGAGGGGTATTACACGGATTATATTTCCAGGAACCGCGCCATAAATGATTCGTCAGCAATATACGGGATAGACATTTCAAAAGAAGGAATAAAATCCGCCTCAAAAAGGAACAGCTCAATAAACTTTGCCGTAGCCGGAATATATAATCTTCCGGTACTTGACAACTCAGTTGATGCAATATTGAATATCTTCGCGCCATTTAATGAAGATGAATTCGGAAGGGTGCTGAAGGATAAAGGGATTATAATCTCTGTTGCACCGGGCGCCCGTCATCTTTATGAATTCAAAAAAAATCTTTACGATGATGTATATCTTAATGATGAAGAGTTTGAGCTGTCGGATAAGTTTTATATTACTGAAACTATAAGAGTTAAGTATGAGCTGAATATTTTCAACAGGGAAGATATAGCTAATCTGCTGAAGATGACCCCGTACTACCATAAAAGTTCACATGAAAGGATTGAACATTTCCTTGAGAATACTAATGAGCTTAAAACCACTGCTGATTTCCTGATACGGATAATTATAAAAAACATTTGAACAGTATTCGGGATTGAATCCATAGCAGGGACAGACCGCGTTTCCCCTTTTATACGTCATATCTTTTACTCAAATAATAGTATTCATAAATTGCGCATTTAAAAAACCTCTTGAAAAAAAATACGTATAAGATCAAATCTATTCCAACCACATACTCCGGAGAACCTGATGAATAAAAAAATAATCCTGTCATGGATATTATCAACAGCGTTGATAATTGCTGTTTCTGCTTTTTTAATATACAAAAAAGAAAAATCTTTAACCGGTTTCGTCAGTTCATACCTGGATATAACGTATAAAATCGAGAGAGATTTTATTGAAAACATTCCCGTTTACAGAGATTATGCCGCACCCGAAATGGTCCGGGAGCTTCAGAAGTATGACCTCAAAGCTCATGCGTCAGAAGTTGTAAGACATGGAACAGCTCCGATGAAAAACACAGAGGATATAAACACCAATATTAAAAACGGGAAGCTCGTTTCCGTAGAACCTGAAGGAGATAAACTCTATTACTTCCATAATGTCAGGAAGGAGTACAGGTATCTCACGCCTCAGGGCAGGAGCGGATTGGAACTTGTTGCGTCGCGATTCCAGCAGAAACTCCAGGCTCACAAAGCAGGCCTCCCTGTAGTTAAACTTGCGGTTTCATCAGTGATAAGAACGGTTGACTACCAGGAAAAAATATTCGGCAGGAAATTTGTATCCACTCACAGTTACGGCGGATGCTTCGATATATTTTTCGATGATTTTTTTGTGCAGCTTCCCGTACCGGAAACATCAGGCAGTGGAGAAGAGGGCATAAGAAAAAGCCTGCATAGCAGAACAGGTTTTTTAATGGGAGACGCTCTCCGCGAACAGTTCAGGTCTGTCCTGATGGAGACATTACTTGAACTTCAGAAAGAGAATATGATTTATGTGTTTCTTGAAGATGACAACAGGTGTTACCACATTACGGTTCTGGTGAAGTGATGATATCTTTGGGGTGCAGTTTAATAATTACTGCAGATTATTCTGACTAATACCCTTCCCCATCTTTCTATGGGGAAGGTGCCCGGCGGGCGGATGGGGAGCTGTTATCTTTTCTCTGAAGGATACTGCTAAAACAGTACTCCCCTCTGCGGCAATGCGGCATCTCCCGCATAAAAACCGGGAGAGAGTTTAAACAAAAATCTTTAATTAATACGCAGCGACTGTCTTTTCTCTTCTTTTCCTCGCCAGCTGTACAAAAGTAACTATTACAATAAGTGTTAATCCTGCGACATCAGTATAAAAACCGGGATCTATCAGCATCAGGCCGCCGGCCATCATTGCTATCCTCTCCATGACGTTCATGTTTGTTAAATAGTAATTTTCCAGAGAGGACCCGACCCCGATCATCCCGATCAATGAAGTTACTGTAATAGTCATTATCTGAGACCATGATGCATCAATCAGAAGCATCGCAGGAGTATTAACAAAAATATATGGTATAATAAAAGCCGCTATTGCCAGTTTTACTGCGACAAGTCCTGTTTTCATCGGGTCACTGCCTGCTATAGCTGCACCTGCATAAGCAGCCAGGGCAACAGGAGGTGTAATGTCTGCAATTATTCCGAAGTAGAAAACAAACATGTGTGCCGCAAGTGCAGGTACGCCGAGCTGTATAACGGCTGGCGCCATAATTGTTGAAGTAATAAGATAATTGGCAGTAGTAGGTACCCCCATACCGAGGACAAGTGAAGCGAGCATTGCAAATCCCAGCGTGAGATATTTAACTCCTCCGGATAAAAGAAGGAGTCCGGACGCCATTTTCAGCCCAAGGCCTGTAAGTGTTACAATACCGACAATAATCCCCGCGACACCGCATGCAACTGCAACACCGAGTACACTTTTAGCTCCTACCTGAAGCGCTAATATGAATTTATAAACAGTAAGTCTTGTACTTTTCCTCAGCATCGAGGCTACAACTGAAAAAATAATTCCATAGAACGCCGCCTTGACAGGTGTTGATCCTTCAACAAGAAAGTATATAATGGCAATAAGAGGTACAAGGAGATGCCCCTTCTCTCTCATAACATCTCTCATTTTAGGGAGTTCATCCTTGCTCATACCGCGGAGCCCGATTTTTTTCGCTTCGAAGTGAACCACAATCCAGATACCGGAAAAGTATAGAATTGCCGGAATTATCGCAGCTTTCGCTACATCAAGATATGGAATGCCCAATGCTTCGGCCATCAGAAAAGCAGCTGCTCCCATAATTGGAGGCATGATCTGTCCCCCTGTTGAAGCAGCAGCCTCAACAGCTGCTGCAAACTCAGGTTTGTAACCGAGCTTTTTCATCATCGGAATTGTAAAACTTCCGGAACCGACTGTATTTGCGACTGAACTTCCGGAGACAGTTCCCTCAAGTGCGCTGGTTAAAACTGCAACTTTTGCGGGTCCACCTGCCGCACGTCCCGCGAGCGCGTTTGATAAATCAATGAAGAGCTTGGCAATTCCCGTCTCTTCCATGAATGCGCCAAAGAGTATAAAGAGAAAAATAAAAGTGGCACATACGCCAAGCGGAAGCCCCAGTATACCTTCAGTAGTAAAAAAAAGATGAGTAATAATTCTATCTGCCGAATAACCTCTGTGATTAAGAAATCCGGGCATATAAGCGCCAAAATATGCGTAACCCATAAAAATAACTGCAATAATCAGTATAGGAAGACCGACAACACGGCGGCACGCTTCCAGTATAAGCAGTATACCCGCCGCTCCGACTACAACATCAACCTGGGTATATGCTCCGGCCCTCCCGATAAGCCCCTGGTAGTTCCATATAATATAACCGGTAGTTGACACACCTGCAGCCGCGAGGATTACATCACCTATGGAAATTTTATGTATACGCCCCCGATGTGCCGGGTACAGCATAAAAACAAGAAAAAACACAAAGCTCAAATGCACAGCTCTCTGAAGCTGCGCGGGCAGCATTCCAAACGCTGCCGTATAAAGGTGAAACAGCGAAAAACAAATTGCTACTGCCGCGATTATCAGCCCTGTCTTGCCTGTAAGCTGCCGGTAAAAGGATTCCTTATCATATTTCGCCATTATTTCCTGGACTTTATCTTTAAAGTCATTTTCATCAACTTGCACTTCTTTCAGCTCATCAGGTTTTTTCATCTGATTCCTACCCTGTATTTTAAAATATATTTCAGGTATTGGTATACCGTTATTTTCTTTATTGAAAAATGAACACTTCTCTGCGGAGAAATAAGTTCATTTAATTTAAGGTCTTTGCCGTTCATCAGAAAATGATGTTCTGCGATAACTCCGACAAACATAAGGAGATTATCAATCTTCCTGTTTATGAATGAAACCTCAATCCTGTCTTTATAATATTCAAACTTATCACCATCTGTGAGGTTCGACGGGACACCGGCACCGAAAGATTTAAAAATGCTTTTCTGAAGCAGAATACTGTAATCATTATCTATGCAGAATTGGTCTTCTACGGGACTTTTGTTTACTGAATGGATATAGGTAATACTGAATTTATCACCCGGCCCGGCATCTGATGAATATATTACCGTATCCGTTTTATAATCTGTAATGACAAACTGCCTCACTGCCGGCAGGAGAAAAAACAAAAGACAAAATATAAAAAAACTCAGCGCGGTCAAATAAAAGATGTTATGCCGGAAAACCACGGTTCTACCCGGCACAACATCCAGTTCAGTTGAACTATTATTATCAGAATAAGTCTTTATTTCAGAATTCCTTTCTCAACATAATATCTTTTTGCGCCCGGATGAAGAGGAACAGATATACCTTTCACTGCTTCCTTTATATCAAGCTCTTTTCCTTTAGCATGAGACTTCGCAAGTTCAGCCTGATTTTCAAAGAGAGCTTTTGTAAGGTTGTAAACTACAGTTTCATCAAGGTCATCTCTTACTATGAGAGTAGCTTTTACCGCAACAGTAGTCGCGTCAGCAGCCATACCTTTGTATGTCTCTTTTGTGATTGTGAACGGTGTGTAATACGGATACTGTTTAACAAGCTGCTCAACAGTTTTCGCATCAAGTGAAACCATTTTAATTTTCTGCATAGCTGTAATTTCCTGAATCGCAGCGTTAGGGATACCCGCTGTTACAAAAAATCCGTCTATCTGCTTGTCCTGATACGCATTTCCTGATTCTTTAAATGAAAGGTGGCTTGCATTTAAATCAGCAAAAGTAAGATTTGCAGAAGCAAGAATCTGGGTTGCATTAGCTTCAACTCCGCTTCCTGCATCACCAACAGAAATCTTTTTGCCTTTCATATCGGCAATAGTATTTATTTTGCTCTCGGGAGAAACAGCAATCTGAACAACTTCTCTGTAAAGAGTTGCCACTGTAGCAAGCCCTTTAATCTGTTTCCCTTCAAACAGTTTAGTTCCATTGTATGCATAGTCAAGTACATCATTCTGTACTATCGCAAGATCGGCTTCGTCTTTTCCAACAAGTCTGAGGTTTTCACTTGAAGCCCCGGTTGCCTGAGCAGTAACATTCATATCCTGAACTTTAGTATTGAATATCTGTGCAAGCGCTCCGCCATAAGGATAATAAGTTCCTGAAGTTCCGCCGGTAGCAAGAATCAGATTATGCCCTGATTTTTTGCATCCTTCGAAAGCTACAAAAGAGACTAATGCAAGTAACACTAAAACAGCTGATAAACTCTTTTTCATACTCTCCGCCATCCTTTTTTTGATTGATTCAGGCTGCAGAAATACTACGTTCCGGAAATGATTCTGCCGGAGAAAACCGTAAGTGTTTGCAGCCAAAGATTTAAAAGTTATTACAAAACCGGAAGGGAGTAATGTCAATTATTATTTGAATAGAAGAAAAATAGGCAAATTATCAAAATTGGCCCGTTATACGGTTAATTTCGCCTGAATTAAGCATGGGAACTCAAATATTGCGTATAGCGAAGCATATTTCAGGCAAGAAGTAACAAAAATTAACCATGATTCAGCGACCTGTTAACTTTTTATCCTGAAGACAGTTAATCAGAAAAATGTATTCCATGTAAAATAATCAGAACTAATCCCCGGCCGGCTCAATCCCTGTTAAAATGAGAGATATTGAAGAACTATCCATGCAGTACCTATTGAAGCAAATACAGGAAGAATCAGCCCCCCGGCAATCCATGCGGTCAGAGCCGCAGCCGCAGCACCGGCAATACCCGCGGCAGGATTTGCGGGAAATGATGTTATTATACCCGGGAGAATCAGAGCTCCAAGAGCGGCTACAGGCATGTAATCCAGAAACCTTTTTAAATAAGCCGGGATATTATCTCCGACTGAAAAAATGAAGGGCACAATCCGCAGAAAATAGTTCACTGCCCCGCAGGCGAGTATTATAACCAGCGCGCTGCTCATCATCCCGCCTCCTCTACGCCCTGTTCAACGGAACTCTCTTCATTCCTGAACAGCGCCGCTCCCGCAGCTGTCACCGCAAGCATGGAAATTACAATAGACCAGCCGGCAGAAATATGCCACATATAATAGAGCATTGTATTGAGCACCCCCGCTGATACAGAGAGGAACAGGGCCCTGTACCCTTTTTTTATTTCCGGGACAAGCAGCGCGGCAAAAAGAGCGAAGAGTGCTCCGGACATGGCATCCTGAAGTGTGCGCGGGAGAAATGACCCCATGGTAACCCCGGCCAGTGTACCGGCAGCCCACCCGGCCCACGCTGTAAGCTGAAGCCCGTACATAAATGAATCTGATACCGCTCCGGATTTCAGTGACGCGACAGAAAAGACCTCGTCGGTAACGCCGAAGGAGATCACAGCTTTATCAATATTATTTTTTAAACCGAGCTTCCTCGCCAGTGACGCGCTCATTATAAAATAACGCAGGTTCATAAGAAAAACCGATACAACAATCTCTCCGATAACCGCGCCGGATGAAATGAGGTTAATCGCCATGAACTGGGCTGCTCCCGTGAGATTTGTCATTGAGAACAGTACAGCTTCGAAAGGTGTAAGCCCGGATGAAAGTGCAAGAATTCCAAAAGCCACGGAAGTTGTGAAATATCCTATAAATATGGGAATCGCGCTTCGGGCTCCGGCAATAAAATCGTTGAGTGAATTTTCTCTATCTTCAGTTTTCATAAAAGTATTCAATTATTTGTGATTTGAACATGTTTTAAATCTCCTTTTCTGAATGTCAAGGGAACTATTTTAAAAGTTCAAAAGTATTCACCCGCCATTTCCCGCAGGATGGCGCCTGATGCCATACGGTCAGGGGCGTCGCCCTTCGCACTCTGCCGCATAATGAAAAAGGATATATCTTTTACTTTACTTTCTGCGGCACTGCTCAGTGCCGGGCTTTCCGCTTATACTCCTCGCGGGCGGCCTTTTTTAAAATATAAATCTATATTCTTATTCCCGCCCGCTGCGGGGTAACGCTTCAATCCCTGACGCAGCCCTGGTGTGATGCCGGCACTTTACTCTTGACAAAAAACAATTATTGGATAATAAATCTTCCAGATACTTCTCCGGAGTTAAATATGGGAAATGTTACTTTTGAATCTTTGAAAGCAATTGATAACGGATTTAAACTCTACTTCACTTCATATCTTAGAAAGGATTTCGTTGAAAAATCCGTTGTTGTCACTATTAAGAAAGATTTCATTATTTCAGGTATCTATCTCTCCTCTTACAATTTCGGTTCGGTTGAATGGATTAACGGAAAAGGATTAATAGAAGCCCGCAAATGGGAAACTGACGAGCAGGCTGAAGCTCACGGTTATCTTACGAGGCGTTATACCACACGTATTTCAAATGGTTACGCGCCGGAGGGGGACGCGGAAAATCTGCTTATACCGGATGTACTTAACACTATTGACAACAGGAAGATTGCTGAAATTCTCCGCTCTGTTATGAAGGTTAAAAAGTCGAAGAAAAAGATTATTCCTGAAACCTTCGGTTTCAGATAAAGCATAAACCGGTTTTATTTCCAGTGAATATAATCCTCAGTTCTTCTGAAGATAGCGGCACCATCCTCTCTGACGGTGCCGGGTTTCAGTATTCCGCTTCAGCTTTCATGCGATCAGGCATGCTGTCTTATCAGCAAAGTATCGCAAAGTGAATTTTTAGCAATTTTATCTGCCAAATGAGAAAAGAGTTTTCCTCCGAATGTTCTCCTTTCATGAGGGGCGATGACAACCAGGTCAATATGTTTATCAGCTTCCTCGCTCATGATTTCTTCATAGGCATCACCATAGCGGACATTTGCAACGGCTTTTATCTGAAATTTGCTCTCCATTTCAGCTACTTTTTTTGTAATTTTTTTACGGGCATCTTTCATGAATTTTTCTTTTTCACCCGCTATTAAATTATAAGGCATACAGTAATCTGCTGTACATTCCTCAATCCTGTCTACAACATCGAGCATATACAGTGTGGAGTGGAATTTTTTTGCCAACCATGCAGCTTCTTCTACTGCGGTATCTGAATCCGATGAAAAGTCTGTTGCAACCAGAATGTTTTTAATGGATTTCATGACTGACCTCCTTTAAAACAATATTCTTTTTACACCATTATAGTATTCAGCCTGATGGGCAAAGTCAATATTTTTCGTCGCTTTTTTAAGCTTTTTTTAATATGTTAGCTAATATTAACTAACATGAGGCAGAATGAATCAGTTAAGTCTAAGACAGCAGGAGATTATTGATTCGGCTCTTGAAATCATTTCCGAAAAAGGAATTGAAAACTTTACCATTAAAAACCTGGCAAAAGCAAGAGGTGTCAGTGAACCCGCGTTATACAGGCATTTTGAATCAAAACAGAATATTCTCGTATCAATAATCTCTCAATACAGGAACAGCATTTTTGATCTATTCGATCAGTTAATAGAATCTGAAATGCCGTCTCACGAAAAAATTGAATCTTTCTATATTGAAATTATCCGCGGTTTTTCTGATAAACCGGCGCTCTCCACTATCATATTCTCCGATGAACTATTCCGGCACAATAAACGGCTTTCAAAAGAGATTTACCTGACTACTGAAATGATGCATGGCAGGATAGAAAAAATTTTAAAGACATCAAAGTTCCGGAAGGAATTAAAAGCGGAAATTCCATGCAGCGGACTTGCCTGGATTATAATGGGTACAATGCGTCTGGTCATAACCAGGTGGATACTTGCAGGTTACTCATACGATCCGGTGAAAGAGGGAAAGAATATGCTTAAATCGTTAAGGAAGCTGATCTATAAATAATTCCTTTCTTTTTGCCGCACATAATATTAATAACCCGGGCCGGG
>DAONFJ010000106.1:0-10904 GCA_035403545.1 Spirochaetota bacterium | reverse complement strand
ATAAAACAGGTTATTCTACAATAAATGCCCCGACTTTTGTTCTCAGTATATTAGTCATCTGAAGATTGCCCTTTGTATTAAGAGCAATATCTTCCGAGCCGGTACTGATTCTCTGTGTAAGCTCGTTGATGCTGTTCACGGAACGGACCACGTCGCCCATTGCTGTTTTCTGTTCGGCAATGGCACTTTCTATTTCACCTGATTTCACCAACACACCGTTCACTTCACTGTTTATCTTCTCGTTTGATTCGATGTGTGCATTCATGAAACTGAAAATGCTCTCCATCATGCTGTTTATCTCGCTGACTCCATGAGTTATCCTGCTGATCTTTTCGACAACGTCATTAACAGTGCCAATACCGTATTCAATTTCTGTTTCGCTCGACGCAATCAGAGAGCTGATCTCTTTTACACTTGATGCAGTGGTATCCGCCAGTTTTGAAATCTCGTCCGCAACGACAGCGAATCCGCGTCCCGCATCACCCGCCCTTGCCGCCTCTATAGACGCGTTAAGGCTGAGAAGGTTAATCTTATCAGATATATCATTGATTATACTTATAATAGAACTCATCTGTTTTGACCTGTCGCCGATCTTTCCCATAGTTGTCTTCATCATGGAGAGAGATTCCTCGCCACTGCCTGCCTGGTTCGATATATCCTCCGTGAGAGTGAGAGCACCGGCGGTTTTGCGGTTCATTTCTCTTGTCGCTTCAGTAAGCCCGTTCATCTTAAACATAAGAGCTTTAAGCTCTCCAACCTGCCCCTGTGCGCTGTGAGCGATATTGTCCATGCTTGCCGAGACCTCTTCAATCGTGGCAGTGATTTCTTCAACCGTAGCGGCCTGGCTCTGGGTATCTAACGAAAAAGATCCGGTTATCCGGGAGATTTCATCAGTGGAACTTTCAAGCTGAATTGAGTTATGCCTTATTTCACGGATTATTTCCGCGATGTTCTCCTTCATATAATAAACATCCTGGTTTATCTTCGTAAGGTCATCAACAACTGCCATAATGCTTCTGCCCGCGGAGAAGTCACCGTTTCCGATTCTGCGCAGATACATCGTAATCATATTCACCTTATCTTTAATCGAAGCCACCAGACCGTAGACAAGGCTTGCGCCGACAATCATTCCGAACATAACAATAAGTCCGAGTTTCACAAAGTCAATTCCTCCGCTCACGCCGGCCTTTTCGAGAACAAGCAAAAAGTAGCCGATAACCGCGACGACCGGAATTCCGAGCATAACACTGATCGACAGGATCATTCTCAAAAGAAAATTTATATGCATGGCAGCGCCTTTAATATCGCTTCCGGTAAAAAAACCATTATTGAGGCATCTCTGCACAAATCTCTCAGTCAGAAAAAAATAGAGTACCATGCCGAAGGGTGGTATAATAACAGCTGTAAGCCATATATTAATAGTCTGAACTCTGGAAAGATCCGCCATCATGGTAAATGGAACATACGCCATTGTAAGGCCGATGAGCCAGCGGAGAAGCGATCCGATTGAATGAGCATAAGGAAGCACAAAAAATCTCCTGACCGCTGACCTGTTTACTGTGTCCGGGACAGGCTTGCCCGAAAGGACAAGTTTAAGATATTTATTAACAGGAGATAACACGATTAAATCCCAGATAAATGTAGTCGCCATTGAAACCGGTATGACCACTGCAATAACTTTCAGAAGCAGCACAAGGTTTACTATTGATATGTCAAGATTAACAACAAAGTAGATAAACATAAGCGGGATAATAACAAAATAGCTGAAAAACTCTGTAGAAAAAAGAAAAGTAAAGGTAAATTTTCCCATTGCTTTTCCGGACTCCTCATTCAATTGCATACAAATCTCCATAAAAATAATGAAAATGGCATATAACTCTTTATTGAATGAGGCAGATGCAATGTCAATACCTTTACTGGTATACAAAAATATTCCATCACCAGATTGCCGGCTTCTATAAAAAAATTTTTCGGGGAAGGCGTTTTTAAACTGACCGCCAACCGGTCATACAGCGTCCGATACCGCTTTTGCAATAAGGCAGAGCGGGAGAACTTTATCAACCGCATTGAGCTTTACAGCTTCCCCCGGCATGCCGAATACTACACACGATTCTTCATCCTGTGCTATGGTAAAGGCGCCGGCATCTTTCATCTCTTTCATGCCTTTTGCCCCGTCGTCACCCATGCCTGTCATGATGACACCCACGGCATTTTTACCCGCATAGTAAGCTGTTGACCTGAAGAGTACATCAACTGACGGACGGTGCCGTGTTACAAGGGGGCCGTCTTTTACTTCCACATAATATTGCGCGCCGCTTCTTTTCAGAAGTGTATGGTAATTCCCGGGCGCTATCAGAGCCTGTCCTTTAAGCACAGTATCTCCATTTTTTGCCTCTTTAACTTTTATACCGCATATCCGGTCAAGACGTTCAGCAAACGCCCTTGTAAAATTTTCCGGCATATGCTGTACCACTACGACACCGGCAGTATCGAGCGGAAGCTGGCTCAGAAACTCACGTAAAGCCTCTGTGCCGCCGGTTGACGCTCCCACAACTATTACTTTATCCGTAGTTTCGGTAAGTACAGCTTTTTTTGCTTTCGGCATCATTACATCCGCAGTGTACTTCGGGACAGCATCCACTGTACTGCATTGAGTTATTTTTTTTAAATTTGCTGCCGAAGCCGCGCGTACGGCATCAGCTATATATATTCTCGACTCTTCAAGAAATTCTTTTGTTCCCATTTTAGGTTTTGTAATTATTTCCACAGCTCCATATTGAAGAGCTTTCATTGCTGAATCAGAACCCTTATCCGCCAGGCTTGAACAGATTATGACAGGTATGGGGTGCTGCTCCATTATCTTTTTGAGAAATGTAAGGCCATCCATCCGCGGCATCTCAAGGTCAAGTATTATTACATCGGGAACGGCACCGGCAATTTTCTCCGTTGCATAATACGGGTCCGAGGCGGTGGCAATTACTTCAATATCTTTTTCCATGGAGAGCAAAGAACTCAGGGCCTGCCTTACAACAGCCGAGTCATCGACTATAAGCACCTTTGTTTTTTTATTCATCACTTTTCGGCCATATTCAGAAAACTCTCGTTGCTCAAATACTCCAGATAAACCTTTCCCTCATGAGGCAGGAATATAAGCTTCCTCCCGTTTTTACCCCCGACATCTTCCCCGTGAAGAAACACTCCCTCTTCTTTAATAAGCTTTTTTGCCATTTTAATATTCTGAAAACCTATTGATACTCTTACTCCTGATGACAGGGAGTGTATAACATCACCTCCGCCAAACAGCATAAATTTTGCAGTCTGAAAATTTATCCCCTTCTGGCGGAACTTTTCCCTTATATAATAAAATGCGTAATCAACATAATCTGAATCAGGTGATACCGGGGGTGAATTACTTATTACTTTAACTTTATTTCTATGCTCAGGAAGCATCGCGTGAAAAATCGCACCGGTTTTTTTCTCCGGTGAAAAAACAGTTATAGCAACACATGATCCCAGAATTGTGACCACCGGCGTCTCTTTCGACGTAACAATCAGCTGGCCGGGATTGAGAAAATAATGTTCATTAAATTTATTTCTGATATCCATTTACACTCTCCTGTAAATGGCTGTAGCCACACAACGGAGCGGCAGGTTATACCCGGACATCGTTTCCGAATGCCCGATCATCAGGTAACCGCCTTTGTCAAGATGCCCGGCCAGGCGGCCCAGTATTTTTTCCTGATTTTCTCTATCGAAATATATCATCGCATTGCGGAACAATATTATATCAAACTTGTCAGCAAAAGGATAACTTTCATCCATAAGATTCATGCAGAAAAATTCAGCCGATGCCCTAAGTTCAGGGATGACGCGGACAAGTTCACTTTTAACACCTTTGCCTCTCATAAAATATTTTCTTTTATATTCATTAGGAAGATTGCCGATCCTTGATTCATGATATACCCCACGGGCCGCTGAACTCACTACTTTTTTAGAGATATCAGTTCCGGTTATTTTATACGAGTATGAGTTTAACCCATTGTTTCTTATAAATTCTTCCATTGTCATGGATATTGTATAAGCCTCCTCTCCGGTTGAACATGCCGAACTGAGCACCCTGAGCTGTTTCTTTACCCCGGCGCCTCTATCATCAAGAAGCTGCGGAAGGGCAGTCTTAAACAGGTACTCAAAGTGCTGCGGTTCACGGAAAAAACTGGTTTCATGAGTGGAGACAAGATCCGTAAAGATATGAAGCTCGTCATGCGAGCCTTTTTCAGTTGTAATATATTTATAATAATCACTGTAGCTTTTAAGTCCGAGCGCATCAAGTCTTTTCGAAAGCCTGCTTGTCAGAAGAACTTTTTTTACCGGAGGCATTTTTATACCGAAGTTTGTCTCAATCAATGAGCTGATGTCAGCTCTCTCTTTTTCGCTCATTTTAATTTCAAAACCGTTCATCTGTAAATACCCCGGAAAATTAGAATTCAAATAAAAAATTTTTATTAAACATACTACTCCAGCCAGCCCCCGCACCCCCGGAGGGGGTGCGGGGGCTGGAAAATTAATAAAACAGTTCTTTTTAATCTGCACCAATTACCGATTCAACTGTATTTTCTGAAGAATTTCCCTTATCATAAACATCCGGAATTTCCACAGCCTCTTTTGCTATAAGCAGGTCCTCCTCTGAAAATGCCTTATCAACATTCAGTATAATTACAAAATCATCATTCCTTTTGCCGATACCGTTTATCAGTTCAGTGCTAAGTTTCATTCCCACTTTAGGAGGAGGTTCAATCTGTCCCGGTTCAAAACGGAGTACCCCTTTAACTGCATCAACAAGTGCACCGACAACAACCATCTCATCATCGTAATTAGCTTCAACTATAATAATCGCGCTCTCATCAGTAATAGCCGCGCTGCTCATTCCAAACTTGGTTCTGAAATTCATTACAGTAACCACACTTCCCCTGAGATTGAGCACGCCTGCAACATATACAGGCGTACATGGAATAGGAGTAATATTAGTGTATGAAAGAACTTCCCTGGTCTTTAAAACATCGAACGCGAAAATTTTGCCGTCAAGAAGAAATGAAAGATACTGGGCTCCCTCATTTTGTATGTCATTGTTCATGTCAGACCTCCAGGTCAGTTTATTCTTTCAAAATCTGCGTCTTCAGAGTCTCCGAGATTTATCGTCACACCACCGCCGTTATGTTTTCCGTTCTGGAGAATATGTGTTCCATTACCGTTTCCTTTTCCGTTTCCACCATCTGCAGCTGCTTTTTTAGAATGTAATATATCACCATGCGCTTTTATCATATGAGGGTTACTATGATACAAATTCTGTGCCGGTCTCTGCATGGCCTCACTGCCGGTGCTGTTCTTTTCGCCTGTTTTCAGGAAATTAACAGCTTCCTGCATATATACAGTCTGGGCGGAGAGTTGTTCCGCTGTTGCAGCAAGTTCCTCTGCACCTGATGCATTCTGCTGCACAACACTATTCAGCTGCTGAACTGCCAAATTAATCTGCTGTGCCCCGTTTGCCTGCTCGCTGCTCGCGGCATTGATCTCTGCCACGAGTTCTGCTGTTTTCTGAATATCAGGGACGAGCTTGCCGAGCATTTCACCCGCCTTCTCCGCTATCTCAACACTTGAACCTGACAGAACACTTATCTCTCCCGCTGCTACCTGGCTCCTTTCCGCCAGTTTCTGCACTTCGCTTGCGACTACGGCAAAACCGCGGCCATGCTCACCGGCACGGGCTGCTTCAATCGACGCGTTAAGCGACAAAAGATTAGTCTGGCGCGCAATTTCCTGTATTATCGAAATTTTATCTGCGATATTTTTCATGGCATTCACGGTATGCCGCATTGCTTCTCCGCTCTCTCTTGCGTCAATTGCGCTTTTAGCCGCTATCCTTTCGGTCTGTCCGGCATTATCGGCGTTCTGCCTGATTGTCGCCGTCATCTCCTCAATTGCAGAAGATATCTCCTCAACACTTGCGGCCTGTTCATTTGCACCCTGCGAAAGCTGTTCTGAAGATGAAGAGATCTGCTGAGTACCTGCGCTGACATTGTCAGATGAGGACTCTATACGCGTTACAACATTCATGACAGAACGGGTAATCAGCATTGCAACCAGTATTGATAAAGCCATAGCGGCAATAATTGAAACAATCATGACTATCGCAATCATTCCCGAGACAGAATTGCTGCTTTCATGCGCAAATTTCGCCTGGTCGGCATTTATTTTAACTAGCTCTTTAAGAGAAGGGCCTATTTTATCCGTGAATACAAACGCAGCCTTCGCTACCCGGGCATTTACCTCGGCTAGTTTTCCGGCTCTGGAATAAGGCAGGAGCTCTCTTACCATCTCCATATAAATCTTTATGCCTGACTGAATTGTGTCAGCCAGTTCTCTCTCTCTGGCGCTTATTGAAGTGTTTTTATAATCCTCAATTGTCCTGACGTATCCTTCATAAATATTTTCCAGTTCTTTCTCTATGGCTAATTTTTCATTTAATTCCGTAAGGCTCAAATGTTTTAAAATGGCAACCCTCAGCCCCAGACCCTTATTCTCAAGATTTGAAGCGAACTTTATGCCTTCAAGGTTTACGTTATATAAATCATTCAGCATATTATTTATCCTGCTTGTGCCAGAATATCCGATTACACCGACAACGGCAGTAACCAGCGCCGCAAGTATAAACGTTGACAGCAGCTTGCTCCTGATCCCCATTTTCATATACTCCTCCTTTAAAATTACATTAAACATTTCACATCACTCCGCAGCCGGTGAAGATAACTCTCACGTTATACCGGCAGCATACTATATACAATTATTGATAATAATTGCTTTTATTCCCCTCTGCGGAACTGATCATATCTTTGACAATCGAAGCAGCATCAAGTATCAGCGCCACTGAACCATCACCAAGTATTGTAGCACCGGCAATCATGTCCCTGTTATGGCTCCCCTTCGCGAGAGGCTTAACAACTGTCTGATATTTACCCATTACCTTATCCACAAGAAATCCGTACCTGATACTGTCAATTTCAGTGATGACAATATGAGGATATTCTGTATTATCCGGTTTCATTTTAAACACCGTACGAAGATCGATGCATGGTATAATATCACCACGGAGATTAATGACAAACTGCCCATCTCCATCATCACGTGATACATTGGAAAAATCGAGGCACTCTCTTACGTTGGAGAGATTTAAAATAAACAGTCCTCCGCCAAGCTCCACCATAAAGCCGTCGATTATAGCAAGTGTAAGAGGGATAGTCAGGACAACGGTGGTACCTTTTCCATCGCTGCTTTCAATGTCGATACATCCTCTCAGTTTTTCGATATTTCTTTTAACAACATCCATCCCCACTCCGCGGCCTGAAATATCGGTAGTCACCTCTGCCGTTGAAAAACCCGGTTCAAAAATCATGCTGAATATCTGGCGGTCATCATACTCGCCTGTACCCAGAAGGTTTTTTTCTATCGCCCGGTTCCTGATTTTCTCCCTGTTAAGCCCTGCTCCGTCGTCAGCTATACTAATCTTCACGTTTGAACCTGCATATTCGGCAAGAAGGCTTATTGTTCCGGTTTCATCCTTACCGGCCTCTCTTCTCACTGCAGGGCTTTCAATTCCATGATCAGCTGAATTCCGTATAAGATGCATCAGCGGGTCACGGAGGCCTTCCATAACATTTTTGTCAAGCTCAGTCTCTCCGCCGGAGGTTATAACCTTCATCTTCTTATTAAGGGCCCCGGAAAGGTCATATATCAGCCTCTGGAATCCGTTAAAAGTATCGGCCAGAGGAACCATACGTATACTCATAGTACTGTCTCGGAGCTCGTCCGTCAGTCTCCCGAGCTGTTCCGCTATAGAGATAAACTCCGGCATCCGGACTTTGACCGATTCCTGGTTTAACCTTGCCTGGAGCGTCACCAGTTCGCCGACCACGTTCACCAGAGTATCCAGCTTCTCATTCTTTACCCTTATGGATGTGGCATCAACTTTCCGCCTGTCTGCAATAATCCCATCCCCCGCTCTCCGTGAAGGCAAGCCCGATCCCCTGGGCTGAATTATCTCTTTAGGGACGGCAACATCCTCTTTCAGAAAAAAGGCGTTGTTTACATAAAATCCGTTCGATGTTTTAATAATTAGTTCAGAATAATCCTCAGCAAAAATAAAAACATTTCTTATAGCGCCGATTCCCTTATCTGTGTAAAGATCAATAATCCAGTTCACATAACAGCGCTCGGCATCCATTTCATCAAAATCGGGTATTGACCCCGCGTCAATCCTGACGCTGTATCTTCCCAGGGCTGACAGTTCATGAAGTAGAGGCTCTATCTTCATCGTTCTTAAAAATATATCGGGGGCAGGCATAAATATAATTTTGTAATGCTCTTCGGCATGTGATGCAGTTTCGGCTGGTCCGGTTTTTTTTCCCTCTTCCGCCTGTTCAGGCTCGTCCATATCCGCACATGACCTGCCTTCAGTTACAGTTTTCAGCTCTTCAAGGATCTCGTTTCTTAAATTGCTGTCATCTATAGAATTTGAGCCATCGAGAAGTGACCTCATGCAGTCCTTCGCTTTCAGTGTGAGGCCGATAATCTTATGATCCGCTTTAAAGAGCCCCTTCCGCATGCAGTCAAAAATACTCTCCAGGTCGTGTGTGAACCTTGCCAGTTCATCAAAACCGCACATGCTCCCCGATCCCTTTATTGTATGCAGGGTTCTGAAAATTGTATTTACCAGTTCAGGGTTGTCAGGTGTTTTTTCGAGTTCCATAAGAGGGTGATCAATCTGAGCGAGAAGTTCATAAGCCTCCTCTTTAAAAATTTCTTTGATAGATTCTATTTCCATTATCATACATCCTCAGTTTCAAATAAACTGTGAACATCAACGCCACACTCTGATGCAGTAGAAATAAATCGTGAATTATCGGGGGGATTAAGAAGTATCATTTTACGGTTCTGCTTTTTTAATTTATCATTGAAGGCTATAAGAAGCTGGATGAAAGTTATATCGGTTTCTTCTATATCTGAAAGATTCAGATGAAAGCTGTTTGCAGGTTCAGAACTGATTCTGGAAAGGGCAGATTTTATCCTTGCTGCAAAACGGATTGATGTATCAGCGCCAAATGTCACATAAAATGAACTGTTCTTTCTTCTACATGTGAGGATTGCCATATATTACCTGCTGTTTTGCAGCTCCAATAAAATTTTTAAGTAAAATAAATTATGGGATAATATAAGGACATATTCTATAAAAGTGTATTTTTTATTGTAAATTACACTTTTTTCACTAAATAAACGCCAAAAAACAAAACATAATTTTAAAATTTGTACATTTTTTTACATATTTTAATATCAAGTGTTACGTAAATAGCATAAATTCAGCCTTTCAAAAAAATATAGGGAGGGAATTAAACTCATGCCGGAGTAAAACTGGAACAGGAGAATGAACCGTTCTCCCTTGTCCGATAAAGACTATTCCGCAATTCTATACACCGGCGGGAATGGGACATCCGGTAAAAAATAATGCTGCCATTGCGGGCAGAATAACGAAATAAAAGCATCGAGGTTTAATTTTATATACTTAACCTTCTATTAAATCCAATCACTCAGTGCTGCTGTATCAAAGCAAGCTTTACCGCAAGTCCCGCGAAGACAGATCCGGCAAGCAGGTTAAGCACTCTGTCAACCTTATCCGATTTCGAAAGCAGCCTTCCAGCCGCTCCGGCAAGCTGACTTATCATACCGAATATAATTATAGTCGCAAGAATAAAGATGAATCCTAAAAGGAACATCTGCAGTGTTATTGATCCCTTTGACGGATCAGTAAACTGCGGAAGAAAAGCCATAAAGAAAATTGATACTTTAGGATTTGTTATGTTCATAATAATTCCGCGCCTGTAAAGATTCCATGATGAAAGTTTTACACTTTCCTTCACTTCAAGCTTTGACGACGAAGCCCTGAACGCGCCATATGCAAGGTAAAGCAGATACGCGGCTCCGATATACTTAAGTGCATTGAAAGCAATCACTGATGTCTGAAAAATTGCAGCTACGCCGAGAGAAACTAACGTTGTATGAAATATCAGGCCGGTACAGAGTCCCAGAGTAATTTTAAAACCGGCGGATCTCCCGAACAGCATAGACTGGGTAAGTACAAAAAGATTATCAGGCCCGGGCGCAAGCGCCAGCAGAATAGATGCTGTGGAAAAAATAATCAGCGTGTTATAGTCCTGCATAAGTCCTCCGGAATTTTTTCAATTATTGCACCTGCTGACAGGCCATGAAAATACAGGCCTTTATCAAAAATCTTTTAAAAATATAACGGGAATATTGCAAGAGATAAATGTAACAGGATAACAATAGTTAGAATGTATGACCCGATTTATTTTATAAGTTTAAATCTGATAGTAAAACCATGAATTCTTTTCAAAGACTACATCCTGATCTGACAGAAGCATGGTAAACTGTTCTTCAGGAAGCGGCCTGCTGTAAAGAAATCCCTGTATATCACTGCATCCTTTTAAAATCAAAAAATCTGCCTGTTCGGCTGTTTCTACACCTTCAGCTATTACATCTAGGTTCATTATTTTTGCCAGCATAATGATTCCGGAAATTACAGCTTCAGTTTTTTTATTTTTACCTATATCAATGATGAATGACCGGTCTATCTTGATTTTATCAACAGGAAGAGTTTTCAGATAACTAAGAGAGGAATATCCCGTACCGAAATCGTCGAGGGAAATCTTTATCCCCAGCTCACGGAGCTGGGTTAATACATGAATCGCGGTGTTCATTGATTTCACGATGGCACTTTCTGTTATTTCAATTTCAAGGCATGATGGAGGCATCCCCGTTCTATCAAGCACGTCTTTTAT
>DAONFJ010000105.1:4029-11037 GCA_035403545.1 Spirochaetota bacterium | reverse complement strand
TATTTTTAAATGAGTTTTGTATATGGCGAATACATTCTGTCACTCTTTCCGTTTTTCCAGCTGATTTCATGTTTAAGCTGAATTATATCGTATAATAGATTTCACGAATATCTGCATCAATCCGGAAGATCCGGAGGTTATTGAAAGAGTAAGATCGTATTTATTAAAGAACAGGCCTTGGAAGGAGCCTGGCGCGTTCTGTAATTTCAGGGATCCGGTGTTCCCATTCTACCGCCATAATGTGAACGCCTGCAATACCTTTGATCTCCCTGATCTGTTCCACCTGTTCGCAGAAAATTCTGATTCCTTCTTCGGCAGCTTTTTCTTTCGGTACTCCGGCCATACGTTTTAATAATGAATCGGGTATCTGCATCCCAGGGACATTCCCGGCCATATATTCTGCCATGCCTGCGGATTTCAGAGGAGTCAGGCCTGCTAATATCGAGCATTGTCTGTCGAGGCCCATATCACAGACGATCTTCATCCATTCGCGGAATTTATCAACATCATATATACTTTGAGTCTGAATAAAATCTGCGCCTGCTTCGATTTTTTTTCTCAGGTGCAGAGCGCGGAACTCCATCGGCGGCGCGAATGGATTCGCCGCGGCACCGATAAACATGGGAACTTCCCCCTGTATGAGTGTTTCTTCACCGAGCATTTTTTTTTCGTCGCGCATGCGTTTTACCAGAACAAGCATCTGCATCGAGTCGATATCATAAACCTTGCGTGCATTTTTCTGATTCCCGAAATTATGGTGATCTCCGGAAATGGCCAGCATGTTTCTGATGCCGAGAGCGGATGCTCCGAAGATATCGCTCTGAATAGCTATACGGTTCCGGTCGCGGCATGTCATCTGCATGACAGGCTCAATTCCCATCCCGACAAGAATAGCGGAAGTTGCAATGCTCGAAAGGCGCACTACTGCTGTCTGGCAATCAGTGACGTTAACAGCGTCAACTTTCCCGCGGAGAAATTCAGCTTTTGTTTTAACTATAGACAGATCAGTACCTTTCGGAGGGCCGAATTCCGTTGTTACCGCGAAATGCCCCGCGTTTAGTACCTTTTCCAGATTGCTGCCTGATTTCATTCTATGATTTACTCCATTATATTCTGATGTTAAATAACTCCCTCCATCTTTATGGGAGAGTATAAAAAGGCTTCAATAATTTATTCTACTTCTTAATATATCTGTTTTCATATCCTGCCTGAATCAGTGTTCCCGGTCCTTTATCCGTCCAGTCCATCGGCGGATGTATGGACAATATATTCTCAACACGGTTCTGCGCTTTAAGCCGCTCATAAATCCCGTTCCATGCACAGGGGATATCCCGGCTTAATTCGCAGCTGCCGTCAATATTAGTACCGCCGCACGGTCCGTTGAAAAGACTTTTCGAACAGCATGTTACAGGGCATATCCCTCCGGTGTAGCCCAGCTGACAATCTCCGCATGAACGGCATCTCTCCTGGTATAATCCCGTGCTGCGGTCCAAGCCGATAAACATTGTATTCAGTGCAGGAAAAACAGGTTTTGAACTGTATCTTTCGGCAAGCATCTGTACGCCCGCACCGCATGCAGTGGATATTATGCAGTCATGATCTTTAACCATGTCTTCAATATCGGAAATATATTCCGGATTGCACTGACGCTCTGTGACAAAAACAGAGAAATCCGCTTTTTTTTCTTTCTGTTTAAATAAGGCGGAAAGTTCCTGTTTCAGCATAAGCGTTTCACGCTGTCCGCCTGCAAGACATACTGAAGTGCAGCCTCCGCATCCGACACATAAAATCCGCGAGTATTTTTTTGTCAGGTCAAAAATCTCTTCGAGGGGTTTTCGTTTTGCTTTGATCATTATTCTCTCCGCTGAACATCTATATATGGCATTCGCCGCAAAGTCTGGGGCCGGCAGGTTTGTTCTTTTTAATCATTGCCTGATGGCATCTGATGCATAATCTGTGATATGCGTTTTTAAGTTCCGCCCCGTTATTATGGCAGTATCCGCAGTCAATAGTTTTGCTGCTGTCGCTCAGTTCGTTTGGTTCTATCACGTTTCTGCCGTTTACGTACCGGTGGTGGCAGTCGCTGCATGAAACATTCTCGATGTCCATATGATTAAAATGGTTAAATTTTACAGACGGGCGGCTTTTTGATTTAAAAACCGGATTGTCGATAATTATTATCTCCATCTGCGCAAAGAGAAAAACCGGTATTATAAAAAACAGGGTTATGGTAATAATCCGGAATATTCTCATATCTGTCCGCCTTCATCTGTTTCGTCATATGTCCGGTAAATCCCTTTTTCCCTGCATACGTTGCGGGCGCAGGCGATGAGTGACGGGATGCTTATACCGAGGGGACAGTAACACCGCATGCACAGTACACATTTATCCCAGATGAGATTTTTTATTGCCTGATACTCTTCATCGGAGAGGTTCCCCTTTTTTTTATAAATCCTTCCAATTGAGTTAATCGCTTTGTATGAAGGCGTGTAAGTCGGGTCCTTCCTGTTTGAAGTAAATTTAAAACAGCTGTCAGAGCAGATTGAGCAGTGCACGCAGGCGGAAAGAGATAGCTTGATCATGTCTTTCTTTTTTTCAATGATCTTCTGTATCCGATCCATTGCTGCCTTGTCTGTATTGGAGCTATTCATTTTATCGCTTTATTATCTCCTTCTTAACGCTAACTTTCTGTTTACCATCTGCGGTTTCCCGGCATAATGCTGTATTCGCTGTCAATGTGAAAACGCGAAAAAATAATAAACGGCATATGTATAAGGCTGGTAAAGGGAGCGGTCATTATTGCCAGCTCACCGATAATCATATGAATATAAATTACAACCCGGTAATTTAAAAAATGATGATACGCAAATAATCCGCTTACAAAAGGCGCCATTACGAGAATGAGCATGAAGTAATCGCGAGCTGTAGAGATTATCCTTACGTGTGGAATAAAGATACGTCTTGCTAAAAAGAATGCCCCTATCGCTATCAGCATGATTGTGAAAATATCTGTTACGCGCTCGGGAAACGCAAACAGGCTTATTCCTGTTGTAAGATCGGCAATGACATTATGCGCAGAAAGAAATACGGGAGTTATAAACAGTAATATGTGAAAAACAAGACTGATTATGCCCATTACCGGATTTGTACCGAAGATTGTATTTCTTATTTTTATTTTTAAAAGCGTAATTATTTTTATAGGCATGCTGCCCTGCAAGGCTATAGACGTGTCACTAATTATATTTTCCGGATTTATATTGCTCTGACGGATTTTACGTGTGGCACGGATGAACAAAATTGTACGGTACAGGAATCCGGATAAAAACACAAGGATGGAAATGACAAATCCCGGACCGCGCAAAAAATCGTAAAGATCGGGGATCATTAAGTTCATAAAGGATTTCTCCGGATAAATTCTGTAAATTTAATTTAACTTGGACGGGCTGGTGAATTTTTGTCAAGAGACTTATTGAATGTTATCTGAGGAATGAATAAGTATCTTTCTTGACAATAAATATTCAATACGACCTGTTTAAATTAAAATTTACGGCAGATATTTTATACTTTTACTAATGTTAGCTTCAGCATGTTCATACAGATGGGGATCCACTGCATAAATAAAACCGGAGATAGATGTAATAATCATTTTTGAATGTTATACATACATGGGATATTACTATGAAAGAAAAAAAAATACAAATAGAAAATATACCGGCTATTCTCTATGGCACTGATTCGGAGAGGTTATATATATTCGTTCATGGAAAATATTCAAAAAAAGAGGAAGCTGAAAATTTTGCGAACATTGCGGTACAACTGGGATATCAGGTAATAAGTTTTGATCTCCCTGAGCATGGAGAGCGTGGTAATGAACCGTATGAATGTACAGCTCAAAACGGAGTACATGATTTAAAAATTATATACTCTTTTGTTAAAAACAAATACAGAAGTTTTTCATTATACGCATGCAGCTTGGGAGTATATTTCAGTTTAACAGCATATCAGGATATCAGCTTTGATAACTGCCTTTTTCTTTCTCCAATTCTTAATATGGAACGCCTGATTCAGAATATGATGAAATGGTCAGATGTTTCCGAAGAAGAATTAAAAGGAACAGGAGAGATCATAACTTTTTTCGGGGAGAAACTATCATGGAGTTATTATCAATATGTCAGGAATCATCCAATTGAAAAATGGAATAATAGAACTTTTATACTGTATGGAGAGAATGATAATCTGACAGAAAGAAGTGTTTTAAATTCATTTTCAGAAAAATATAATTGTGATGTAACCATCATGGATAATGGTGAGCATTATTTTCATACACCGGAACAATTAAATTACCTGGAAAACTGGATAAGAAAGGTGGTTTAATAAATATATGACTCTGTCAGACAAAACCGACAGCAATCCGGCATTAAATTAAAAGTTCATTTCCTGCCGGATCTGTCAGGAAATGACTATTTTCCCGGCCTTAAAATAATACATGTCGTTGTGGCATGCGCGTATAGATTCCCTTCATTATCCCTGACATCTGCGTAGGCGGTGGCTATTTTACCTCCTACATGAAGAACTCTCCCGATACAGGTCAACACACCGGTGTCTTTATTTGCTGATTTTATGTATGTAACCTGCAGATCAACCGTGGAATACCCTGTACCTGCCGGGAGTTTCGTCTGTACGGCACACCCCATCGCAGAATCCATCAGCGTGGCCATAAGGCCGCCGTGTACCATCCCTATGGGATTATAGTGATACTCTTCAGGTGTAACTTCAAAAATAGTTTCACCCGGATTAGCTGAAACACCTCTGATATTCATAAGATTGGATATAGGGGGGAGTGAAATTTCCTCATCAACAATTGCCCTGAGGTAATCCAGACCGTCCATTGTCATTGCTTTTTTAGCGCCTATCATCGGGTCCTCCCATGTGAATGTCCTGGACCTCTTTGAGTCAGTATGTGAAATATTTTTAACCGAGTCTGCCATCTGTTTTATCCTTCTTTTGAATTGATTTTGTAGTTCTGTTTAATAAAAATTATCTGTTCTTTGCTGATTTAAGTCTCTTCAGAAACACGTCTATCCCCGCATGGTTATCCTCCGAGCCCATGTAGCTGCGGAAAAGCCTCTCCTGCATCTGAAATGCTCCGTCAAGGTCTTCATTTAAAACTTTATCGGAGAGAGCATTTCTCTTGTCAGGCCTGTTGATTGTCACAGTAGCAATCTTTGCATCTTCAGTTATCTGCAGGTATCTCCTTTGAGAGTCTTTTGATTTCACCTTTACTGAAAAATGATTTTTGTCGGATTCACGAACTGGAAGTTGTTCATAACATTTTCTCCTCTTTAATTTATAAACTGTTTATTTGATTATAAATAAACCGATCGGTCTATTTATAATCAAATAAATTATACCTTCATTTTTTCTACAAGAGATACCAGAAAATCAGAGGCATCATCAATATATTTCCTGTTATTCATAACTTTTGAAAGCATTATACCTCCTTCAATTAGTGAAATAAATATATTGGAGAAAAGAGTAACATCCGGAGTGGATTTAATCTCCCCCTTCTGAATCCCCTCATTTATAATCTTATTGATAGAATTCTGCCACATGGTAATAAATTTTGTGACCCTCTTCCTGGCATCAGAGTAACCGTCATCATAATCAACAGCAGCATTAATAACAGGGCAACCGCCTGCACTGCTTATTATTTCATAGAAAAGGCTGTAAGATTTAGAGAATCCTATGAGTTTTTCATAAGAGTTCGCCCGGTCTTTTACATTTGAAAAGATAATTTTAGAAGCCAGCTTGAGATTATGGTCAAGGGCTGCAAGGGCAAGATCATCCTTATTTTCAAAATGCCCGTATATCGCCCCTTTAGAAAGGCCTGTGTTTTCCATAATATCTGAAAACGAAGTACCCTCGTAACCCTTTTTATTGAAAATCGGAGCTGCGGTTTCTATTATATAATTTCTTGTCCGTTCTGCTTTATCCATGACGACAAAATAAACCTATTGGTTTATTTTGTCAAATATATTTCTTCCAAAACATACTCAGCTGTCATTATTTCGATTACAAAAACAGTTGTCTATCAAGGAAGGTGCAATTGACACAAAAGAGTTTTACCGTAACTCATTGGGTTTAACAGACCACATTGAATGTTCTCTGGAGAATGAATCAGTATCATTTTTAACAAAAGTCAATTGCCGGTAAATCTTTTACTGGACTCAATTTTTATTGTATTTCCGGATATTAACAGAATCTTAACGCAGATAGCTTAAATCTTCACGAAGAACATACGTTTATGACAATAATTTTAACTCGGTGTAAATTGACAATATCTCATTCATTCAGTAAATCAATTTTATAAGATAAGTAATTTATGGAGATGATGAGTTTATGAAATTAATTGATATTGCAGCGTTACTGATTTTTTTTACGGTCCTCATATCGGCGTCGCTTGTTCTTGGCAAATACATGATGAAGGTGTTCAGCGGATCGAAAACGTTTATGACTCCGGTAATACATCCGATTGAGCGATTAATATACAAAGTCTGTTCCATCGATGAATCATCAGAGATGTCATGGAAAACCTACGCGCTTGGGTTCATCCTGTTCAATATTGCGGGAATAATACTCCTTACAGCTATTCAGGTGGCACAGGGTTATCTCCCGCTTAACCCTCAAAAACTTCCCGGCGTAAAGTGGGACAGTGCATTGAATACGGCAATTTCTTTTGTTACAAACACAAACTGGCAGGGATACAGCGGTGAGATGACCATGAGTTATTTTACACAGATGACAGGTTTAACCGTGCAAAATTTTGTTTCTGCCGGAATCGGGATGGCTGCGGGACTTGCTCTCATCCGCGGATTTACAAGGAAAGAATCAGCAACAGTGGGCAACATCTGGGTTGATATGATACGTTCAATTCTTTATGTCCTCATACCGCTTTCTATTATTACAGCAGTAATATTGATGTCACAGGGAGTTATACAGAATTTTCAC
>DAONFJ010000105.1:0-3929 GCA_035403545.1 Spirochaetota bacterium | reverse complement strand
CAGAATATGGAGGGAAAGGAAACAAGATTCGGCATGTTCTGGTCTTCGGTCTGGAGCGAGTCGACTACTGTGACATCAAACGGTTCGGTAAACAGCATGCATGACAGTTATATGCCCCTGGCCGGCATGGTACAGATGTTCAATATGGGGATAGGCGAAGTCATATACGGAGGAGCCGGTGTAGGACTTATCGGATTTCTCTTTTACGTGATACTTGCAATGTTTGTTGCAGGACTGATGATCGGGCGTACTCCGGAGTTTATGGGTAAAAAGTTCGGGCCGTACGAAATGGGGATGTCGCTTGTCGCGCTTCTTCTCCCCATGTGTACAGCTGTAATACTGGCATCAATAGCCGTTTCGATTCAGCCGGGACTTTCAAGCCTGAATAATCCTTCCGCGCACGGACTTTCCGAGATTCTTTATGCGTATTTTTCAGCTGTTGGAAATAATGGCTCTGCGTTTGCAGGTCTTAACGCCAACACCCTGTTTTATAACAGCACCCTTTCAATAGCGCTTCTGGCAGGACGTTTTGCCACAGTACTTCCTGCGATCGCTATTGCGGGATCACTTGCACAGAAGAAAATAGTTCCCGACAGCGCGGCAACGTTTCCTACAAGAGGAATACTTTTTGTCGCTGTAGTTGCAGGCGTAATAATAATCATGGGAGCCCTTACATTCTTTCCTGTATTTGCTCTCGGGCCGGTGCTTGAACATCTGTTTGTTCAGCAGTCATTATCGTTTTAAGGAGATGAATCATGAATCTATTACGTTCTGAATTTATATTACCTTCACTGAAGGAATCTGTTAAGAAACTAAATCCGTTTACATTATGTAAAAATCCCGTAATGTTTGTTGTGGAGATCGGATCAGTAATAACAACAGTTGTTACACTAAGAAATTTTTTTTCAGGAGAGAGTGTTTTTTTACCTTTGCAGGTGAGTATCTGGTTATGGGCAACTGTTATCTTCGCGAACTTTGCTGAATCATTAGCCGAGATTAAAGGTAAGGCAAGAGCGGAATCACTGCGTAGTACAAAGAACCTGCTCATTGCTACAAGAATATCTGAAAGCGGAAAGGAGGAACAGGTCAACGCGGCACTCTTAAAAAAAGGTGATATCATTGTTGTACATGAAGGTGATACGATCCCCGGTGACGGAGATATAATTCAGGGGACTGGCCTTATTGATGAATCTGCTATTACAGGAGAATCGGCTCCGGTTATAAGGGAATCGGGCGGTGACAGATGCGGAGTAACCGGCGGCACAAAGCTTTTATCCGGTAACATTAAAATCAGAATTGCCGTAAATCAGGGTGAATCGTTTCTCGACAGCATGATTAAAATGGTTGAAGGTGCAAAGAGACAGAAATCACCCAATGAAGCTGCTATGGATATTCTTATTATTGCACTTACGATACTCTTTTTAATTGTTGTAGTTACGCTTCCCGCATTCGCTAAATATATGGGCCTCTCCATCAGTATAACGGTCCTTGTATCTCTTCTTGTATGTCTTATGCCGACTACAATCGGGGGGTTACTTCCGGCGATCGGTATTGCCGGTATGGACAGAGTTCTTCAGCATAATGTAATAGCAATGAGCGGAAGAGCTATAGAGGCTGCGGGGGATGTCAATATAGTTCTTCTCGATAAAACAGGAACAATCACTCTCGGCAACAGGATGGCATCGGAATTTATTCCGGCTGATGGTGTCGATATGAAACTTCTGATTGAGGACGCGATGTACTCGTCTCTTGCCGATGAAACACCCGAGGGGCGCAGTATTGTTATACTCGCTAAAAAGGAACTCGGTATTCACGGAGGCGATATCCGTCAGCCTGAAGATTCCGCATTTATCCCGTTTACACCCGAAACTGCCATGAGTGGTATTGATATGCAGGGTAAAAAAATCAGGAAAGGTTCACTTCAGGCAATTGAAGAACTTCTGAAAAAGAACAATCTGGTTATCCCCGACAAGATTTATACCGCGGTTGATCAGGTGAGTATGGCCGGTGATACGCCTCTGGTTGTTATCAGTGATAATGTAGTTCTTGGCGTGGTTCGGCTTAAGGATATAGTAAAAAGCGGTATCGCGGCCAGAATCGCACAGCTCCGCAACATCGGGATTAAATCTGTAATGATAACCGGTGATACTCATCTTACCGCCGCCTCAATAGCAGCTGAAGCCGGTCTTGACGATTTTATCGCGCAGGCAAAACCTGAAACAAAACTTACTCTTATAAGAAAATATCAGAACCTCGGAAACCTGGTGGCGATGATTGGAGACGGGACCAATGATGCCCCCGCCCTTGCCCAGGCCGATGTCGCTGTTGCCATGAATGCCGGGACACAGGCTGCGAGGGAGGCTGCGAATATGATTGATCTTGATTCATCTCCGACTAAGCTTCTTGATATTGTTGAGATCGGCAAGGAGATACTTATAACACGGGGAGCGCTGACCACTTTCAGTATAGCCAATGACGTTGCAAAATATTTCGCTATAATACCCGCTATATTTGCTGTCAAATATCCGGCACTTGGTGTTCTTAACATCATGAGGCTTGAGAGCGCTGAATCTGCCGTACTTTCGGCTGTTATTTTTAACGCACTCGTTATTCCGGCGCTGATACCTGTTGCTCTCCGCGGGGTGAAATACAGTGTCACTTCAGTTTCCGCTCTGCTGAGGAGAAATCTGCTGATTTACGGATTTGGCGGTATAATTCTCCCCTTCATCGGGATTAAACTGATAGACATGTTGATTAAAGTAGTATAGGTGAATAATATGAAACAGCTGAAAATATCGATTTTAATGCTTTTAGTTTTTACATTGCTTACCGGAGTTATTTATCCTGTCGTGATTACCGGGATTGGCCGGGTTTTATTCAAGGCAAAAGCAGATGGCAGCCTTTCAGTAAAGGATGGAATAGTACAGGGTTCAGCATTGATAGGTCAGAAATTCGAGAAACCGGAATTTTTTCAGGGAAGGCCCTCTGCGGTTAATTATGACGCGGGAGGTTCAGGCGGGAGCAACTTGGGACCGACTAATAAAAAACTTATTGATGGAATAAAATCAAGAGCCGGCATGGTGAGAAAAGATTTTAATATGCCAGAGAAAACCGCTATACCCTCTGACTTTATATTTGCTTCAGGGAGCGGACTTGATCCTCATATCAGTATTGAATCTGCAAAAATTCAGGCAGAGAGGATAGCTTCCGTGAGAAAAATTGATAAATCAGTAATAGATGGTATTATCAACTCAAACGCCGAAAGACAATTGTATTTTTACGGGAATTCCTTTGTAAATGTTCTGAAGCTTAATATGGCTCTTATTGAAAAAGGAGACGCGAAATGAGTGAATACAACAGACCGGACCCCGAGAGTCTTCTTGCATCAATAAAAAAAGATGAAGAGGAGAGATGCAGGTCCAAACTGAAAATTTTTTTCGGGATGTCTGCCGGAGTCGGGAAGACATATGCCATGCTGAAAGCGGCGCACAAACTGAAAGACGAGGGTGTAGATGTTGTTGTCGGTTATGTTGAAACACATAAACGCGCCGAAACAGACGAGCTAGTTGCCGGACTTGAGGTTATACCCCGTATAAAAGTTGATCACAGCGGGCTTGTAGTTGAAGAATTTGACATAGATGCTGTTCTTTCAAGAAAGCCTGAAGTCGTTCTGGTGGATGAGCTCGCGCACAGCAACGCCGCCGGTTTCCGTCACGGCAAAAGATACCAGGATGTTATGGAACTGCTGGATCACGGAATTGATGTATATACCACACTTAATGTTCAGCATATTGAAAGCCAGGCGGATGTTGTTGAACAGATAACCGGTGTAAAAATACGGGAAACCCTTTCCGACTCAATACTGGACAGGGCCGATTCCATTGAACTTATAGATATATCTCCTGAAGGATTATTGAAACGTCTATCTG
>DAONFJ010000104.1:0-11205 GCA_035403545.1 Spirochaetota bacterium | reverse complement strand
GGGGCTTCCCTCTCACCACAGAAAAATAATTAATACGACCACAAGACAATATCCGTGACGGCTATTGCTATAATTCCTTAAATGAGTTATCTCCATATCATGATTTTTAAATTATTAAAACAGAAATTGTCGAAATTGATCCGCTCAGTAAAATTAAAGAGGCAATTCGTTTTTAATAATCAGATAATGGAGGCTATTTATGAATGAAGTAGTAGTAGTTGGAGCTTGTAGAACACCGATAGGAAAATTTTTAGGAAGCCTGAAAGATTCCACTGCGAAAGATCTTGCTGTTACAGCAGGAAAGGAAGCTATTAAACGCGCAGGGATAGATTCTCAGAGCATCGATGAAATTGTTATGGGCCAGGTTTATCAGCATATGCAGAATTCTCTACCTGCAAGAATTGTCGGGCTTGCATGCGGTCTCCCGATCAGAAGTTCCGCGATGGTTGTAAATCAGAACTGTTCATCAAGTATGAGAGCAATGGAAATTGCCGCAAGTAATATAATGCTCGGGAAAACAGAAATTGCCCTTGTTGTTGGAGTTGAGCATATGTCTGGCGTTCCTTATATGCTGCCTGGCGCAAGAAACGGCTATAGAATGGGAAATATGGAAGCTGTAGATGCTCTTACTCACGACGCACTATATGATTCACTTGTTCCCGGTCACATGGGAATGACTGCAGAAAATGTAGCTGTAAAATACGGGATTACACGCGAAGAGTGTGATAATCTTGCCCTTTTAAGTCACCAGAGAGCGGCAAAAGCTGTTGAAACAGGCGTATTTGATGAAGAAATTGTTCCTGTAGAACTCAAATCAAAAAAAGGAACAGTAATTTTCGCAAAAGACGAACACTTTATTCCAGGTGCTAGCGTTGAATCTATGGCTAAATTACGCCCTGCATTCAAACCGGATGGCGGAGTTGTTACAGCTGGTAATGCATCAGGGATAAATGACGGTGCTGCTGCTCTTGTGTTAATGTCTAAAAAGAAAGCTGTAGAACTGGGCCTCAAACCACTTGGAAAACTTGTAAATTCATGTTCATACGGCGTTGAAGCAGAAATCATGGGAATCGGACCTGCTGAAGCAATACCCAAATGTCTTGAAGGAACCGGACTGAAATTTGACGATATTGAGTACTGGGAATTAAATGAAGCTTTTGCACCTCAGTTTATCGGCTGTCAGAGAAAACTTAAACAGGATCACAACCTTAATCTTGACCTGACTAAAGTAAACCACTACGGATCAGGGATTGCGCTTGGACATCCAATCGGTTGTACCGGAGCAAGACTCATAGTTACTCTGCTTTATGAGATGAAGCGAAAAGGTTATAAATACGGCGGAGCATCAATGTGTGTTGGTACCGGACCTGCGATGGCATCACTCTGGACAACAAAAATTTAATTAAATTTAACAAGTAAAAGAGGGTAAAAATGAATACAGTAGTTGATAATAAGGCAATAAATTCAATGGGCTTCAGACTGACTGAAGAACAGGAAATGATCAGACAGATGACTGCCGAATTTGCTGATAAAGAAATAAAACCATTCTGCGGCCAGTGGGACAAAGAAGACAAAGTTCCTATGGATGTTCTTGCTAAAATGCATGATCTCGGATTAACAAATATAGGTATACCAGCCGAATATGACGGACAGGGACTGGACAACCTCACAAGATACACAGTAATTGATGAATTAGGACAGAGAGATGCAGGAATTGCTACTACAATAGTCGCAT
Source organism: Spirochaetota bacterium (assembly GCA_035403545.1). Lineage (GTDB taxonomy): Bacteria > Spirochaetota > UBA4802 > UBA4802 > UBA5550 > WRGT01. The sequence goes on along the minus strand of DAONFJ010000104.1, from coordinate 9,470 downwards.
CTTCTCTCCTTGCTACAGATCCAATCATGGTTGGAGCAAACGACGAACAGAAAAAATGGTGGTTCGGAAGAATGCTTGAAGGAGCAATGTGTGCATTCTGCCTTACTGAGCCAGGTGCAGGTTCTGACGCTCTTGGAATGACTATGAAATGTACTAAAGATGGAAACGACTGGATACTTAACGGTACTAAACAGTTTATTACAAACGGCGGATTCGCTAAACAGTTTTCAGTTTTTGCAACTAAAGACAAAACTCTCGGAAACAAAGGAATCTGCTGCTTTATGGTAGACCGTGATTTCCCGGGAGTAAAAATCGGAAATAAAGAAGACAAGCTCGGCATAAGAAGCACAAGCACAACAGAAGTTATATTTGACGATGTAAGAGTACCTGGCTGGATGTGTATCGGCGGAGACGGCGGCGGAACACCTGTATTGATGGAAACTCTTGACTATTCAAGAACAGCTATCGCAGCGCTTGCTACAGGGATTTCAACAGGTGCACTTAATGCAGCACTTGCGTATGCAAACGAAAGAAAACAGTTCGGAAAACCGATCTCATCATTTCAGGCAATATCATTTATGCTTGCTGATATGGCAACAACAACAGAAGCTTCAAGACTTCTTTATCAGAAAGCTGCATGGTGCCAGGATAACGGTCTGCCTTTCAAAATGCTCTCTAATATGGCAAAAATGTACGCAGCAGATACCGCAATGAAGAATACTGTTGATGGTGTTCAGATCTTCGGTGGTTACGGATATATCAAAGAATATCCTGCAGAAAAATTCATGAGAGATGCAAAAATCATGCAGATCTTCGAGGGAACTGTTCAGGTTCAGAGAATGGTTATAGGTAAATATCTTACAAAAGATGGTAAATATACTTACACTGTTTGATAATTTCAACTCCATCTATATACGAAACACGCAGAAAGAAGCCGCTTTAAATAAGCGGCTTCTTTTTATAGAAAACTGAAATAATACACAGAGAGTTTCAACTCAAATCCCAGGTGTTAAATGACAGATTGAATCTTAACGGAAATTGAAATCTGTATCTTCCATGACCAAGAGTATTCAATACAACCTGTTTTAAATAAAATTTTAATAAATCAACTATTAAATTTATCTCCTGCACCATCTCTATTTCCGGTCTGCCAAGAACAGGATATAGCTATTAACTGCTTCGTTGCAATACAACCACAGGTATTAGGTATTTATCATAATGCCTGATTAAGAGAGCTGCAATTTGTTTTAGTAATTACTGCCTGCACTGCGCGCTACGCGGAAACCAACCCATGTCATAGTATTATACTCAAAGCGAGAACTTGAAGCAGTTCGATTTTGTACTAACATGACGTCATAATTCTCATCAACATTTCTGCCAACAATGATTCGGTATGCTGTTCCTGACAAACCTGTATAATTAATAAGATTTCCGGTAGGTGAAAAAAGGTCAGATGTATTAGTTTTATCCCAGCACCATTCCCAGACATTGCCGCTCATGTCATAGAGGCCAAGTTCATTTGGAAGCTTTGTTCCAACCGGGTGTGATGTACGTGGTGCAGCGCTTGTACCATTAAGCCCTGAATTCTCGTAATACCACACATAATTTCCAATATTTACAGGAATAGTTACTGATTCTATACTACCAGCATAGCCTTTTGTAAAGCCGTTGGTATTGACTTCGCCAACAATATCACCGGACCTGCTGTCTTTCGTCGCTCCCATTGCAGCCCATCTCCATTCCATTTCGGTCGGCAGACGGTATCCATCGGCATTCATATTGCATATGACTGAATTCCATGCTGCATATGTCGGATCAATATTTGTAGTAGGTACAGATCCCCAGTCGTCCGGATCTGTGCTGCCATTGATTGTATACACCGGCTCCCGGTCTTCGCGTATGCTTAAGCGGTTGCAGAATAAAATCGCCTGAAACCAGCTGACCCTATCCACCGGACAATCAGTTGTAGGAGAATCAGCTACACCACTTGGGTCAAACCCCATTATTTCTTTAAACTGTTCCCTGGTAATTTCGCAAGAGCTCATATAAAAAGCAGAGACATAAATTCGGCAGGTTGGTGTTGTTGTGGTATCGTCATAATCAAAAGTGCCTGCGGGGACATGTACCATTTTAAGTCCGCTCTTTTTATTATACGCATCGTTTAATCCGTCAAAGCAGGAAAGAAGGCTGAAGCCGAAAAGCGTTATTATAAATAATATTTTTTTCACTAAATATCTCCTGTTTACAATTACCTGAATTTCAGGTAATTCTGTTATACACTGAGGGTGCAGGTTACGGCCTGATCTGAAATTTATAATTAAGCCCGATCCCCGCGGTTGCAAAAGACATTGGCCCGTCTTTTTCAATAAACATGCCGTATCCGCCTGTCATTGATATTGAAAACGGTTCTGTTACCAGGTACTCCATGCTGATTCCGATCCTGACCATGGGGTCGATAAAATTGTCAGTTGTATCAGTTTTTTTCAGAGTTGTCTCATCAAAATTCATATATTTTGAGTTGAAATAAGCGGCTCCCAGCGATACAGTCGGGATAAAAGAAAAACCGTTTTTAAACCACACCTTGTATCCTGTGTGAGCAAGAAGCGGAACTATCAAAAATCTATCGTAATTCGGTTTTCCTTCGTCAATAAGGTCTTTCCCCGATGCATAGTAAAATCCTGTATCGATGCCGGCTTCAAATCTTTTGATGAAAAGATTTCTCCTTGTGAAGTTGATCATTCCGCCATAGCCGGTCTTAGCCATATCTCTGAAATTTCCAAGCGGGATTATTACACCCGGAGTGAAACCTGTAATGGTAACCTTTTTGGGTCTGCTGTTTGTTTTTTTGATTTGGTAATTTGCTGTTTCTGAATCTTCATACTCGTCACCAATCCCACCGAAATTGGTGTAGCTTTCGGTTATTGCAATTCTCACACCGGTAGCGAACTGGAATCCTGCGGGTGTTTCAATGTTTTCTTCATCATAGAATGATCTCTGGTAACCGCTCTTTACAAAAAAAGCGGTGTGCTGGGACATTACATAATTCAATCCAAGCATGACATCTGCGTAAGGACCAAAAGCAGTATCTATCAGAGTTTTTGAGGGATCCATATACGGGCCGTAATATGCAGGACCCTCTTTTTTGAAATAGGAAACACCTGCTCCGGCTGAACCAGTAATATACAGAGGTATCTGCAGAATCTGGAACCGCAGTTCGAAACCGGCGGACGTGGGAACATATGTCCGTACAGTTTCGGCTGGTTCATTTTTATTTTCATTGCTATAGGCAAAGGTTGAGTTTATGTAGAATAGTACATTTTTGCTGTCGAAAAAATCCGGCATATCCCATAAAAATGTAAGTCCTCCGCCGTAAACGGATTTTTCTTTGCCAAGATCAATATATGTTCCATTTATATCAGTAAATATTGCGGCATTAAGCGGCTGAATTGATGATAATGAAATCATCATTATTATTATTATTGAGTTTATAATAGTTAATTTTTTCATAATTTAGAAATAAAAAATAAATAAGTTATTTTATAAAGAAAACTTAGATAATAAAAAGAGAGTTTCAACTCAAAACCCAGATGCTAAAGGGACAGATTGAATTTTTCTTGACAATAATTTTTCAATACACTCTGTTTAAATTAAATTTTGTTTACTTGGTGCTGATGTTAAAAAAACAGCTTTCCCTATGATTGTTATACTAACACTCATCCAAAAAATAAGTCAAGACCTTTATATCTCATAAAAAATTTGAAATTTTTCAAGGCGATATAATCTGTTTGATATTGAACTTATAATATGACGGGCGTGGATGCCCTAATGCCGAGCCGCACAGGACGTGCAAATTGGCTTCGACCCTGTAAATTATAACATGAGTTTTAAAAAACCTTTTAATAGCGTTAACGGCACGAAATGAATATACCGTATCTTTAATCATATATTTCAAACAATCGGGGCAGACTTCCCGTCTACCGGTTAAATGAACATATGTGAAACTGTCTCAGGAATTGTGAAAGCAACGTGGTTATGCTTTAGATTCGTATTCATTATGCAGGATAAGTTTCAAGACCAGCCGAAGAAGTGTTTACGTGCGCAGGAGAGGCACAGCCTTGACTTGCATGTGTGGGTATGGAGAAAAAATTATTAAAAGATACGAATAATCAGTTTTTTTTACAAGACGTGGCCGATACTGCCGGGCAGATACGCAAACTAAACAAGAGCTGAAAACTTTCCAAATATTAAAACCACACACTACCACAAAAAAATAATTAATACGACCACAAATCAATAGATTCTAAGGCTATTGCAATTTTTCAGTAAAAGATGTATTTCATTTATAGTATCAGAATCTTATTACTTTTTAAGGATTAAAATTATGAAAACAGAACATGAATTTGAAACTCTCAAATACCGCAAAGAAGGCCATGTGGGAATCCTCACCATTTCAAGACCTAAATCGCTTAATGCCCTGAATGCCATGGTACTTATCGAGCTTGGCAAGGCAATTGATATGGTCTCTGAAGATTCTGAAGTTTATGTACTAATCATTACGGGCGATGGAAAATCTTTTGTCGCAGGTGCAGACATAAGCGCAATGAAAGATTATTACAGTGAAGAGGGACGCGCGTGGGGTGAACTCGGTTCTTCAGTATTTAAAAAAATTGATCATATGAAAATTCCTACAATAGCGGCAGTAAATGGTTTTGCACTCGGCGGCGGATGCGAACTTGCCATGGCGTGCGATTTAAGAATTGCCAGTGAAAACGCGAAGTTCGGCCAGCCTGAAGTAAGCCTTGGAATCACTCCCGGGTATTCAGGATGTGTACGCCTTCCAAGACTCGTCGGTATAGCTAAAGCTAAAGAGCTGATCTATACAGGTGACTACATCTCTGCATGTGAAGCTCAGAAAATCGGTCTGGTTAACAAAGTCGTTCCATTTGAGGAACTGATAGATGCGGCATTGGATATGGCAGCTAAAATTGCATCAAAAGCCCAGATTGCAGTAAGGTATTCGAAGATGGCAATAGACACGGGTATTGAAACAGACATGAATACTGCTATTGCTTTTGAGAACCAGATTTTCGCACTGTGCTTTGCCACAGAGGATCAGAAAGAGGGAATGAATGCTTTTATAGAAAAAAGAACACCTCTTTTTAAATTAAAATAATTTTGAAGTGCTCCTGGCATTATAAACACCGGGAGCACTGAATCAAAAAAAAACAAAAATAATTGATTGAGATAAAGGAGGAATAAAATGTCAAATATGTGGAGCAATCAGTATCAGGAAAAATTAAAAACAGCCGATGCAGCGGCGAAGATTGTGAAATCCGGTGATGTAGTATTCATGGGTGAATTTGTTCAGAACGTTGAAGCCATGGATAACGCACTTGCTGCAAGAAAAAACGAACTGAAAGATATTATTATTGTAACAACAACAAGAGCCAAACCTTTAAAATGTGTGGAGGTCGATCCTAACAGATCTGTATTTACATGGGACGATTGGCATTTTTCAGGTTTAGGCAGAAAATATTCTGAACAGGGACTTGCAAACTATATCCCTTTTACTTATCATCAGGGTCCTGATATTGTCGCAAAATATAACAAAGTCGATGTGGTCTTTATTCAGGTAACATCCATGGATGAAAAAGGATTCTTTAATTTTTCAACATCCAATTCTATCGGTTACGCTTACTGCCAGAAAGCGTCAAAAGTAATCGTTGAAGTTAACACAAGCATTCCCCGCTGCCTTGGCGGAGCTTCCGAGGGAATTCATATATCTGAAGTGGATATGATTGTTGAAGGGAGTAACTGTCCGCTGATTCAGCTCCCTTCAGCTCCTGTAACTGAAACAGACAAAGGTATCGCAAAATATGTCATGGAACTTATTGAAGACGGGTCCACAATCCAGCTTGGTATCGGCGGGCTCCCTAATGTTGTAGGATCGATGATAGCACAAAGTGATTTGAAAGATATAGGCGTTCACACTGAAATGCTTGCTGACTCATATGTCGAAATGTATGAAGCCGGAAGAATTACAGGAAAGAAAAAAAATATCGATAAAGGAAAAATGGTTTATACTTTTGCGATGGGATCAAACAAACTTTACGATTTCATGGATAATAATCCCGTATGTGCATCATACCCTGTAAACTATACCAATGATCCGCGAATAATCGGCCTTAACGATAAAGTTGTAGCTATCAATAACGCACTTGAAGTCGATCTATTCTCACAGGTAGCTTCTGAATCAAACGGATCAAGGCAGATCTCCGGTACAGGCGGACAGCTCGATTTTATTCTCGGTGCATTCAATTCCCGCGGTGGTAAAGGCCTTATATGCATAAGTTCGACTTATAAGGACAAAGAAGGTAAAGTACACTCAAGAATAGTACCAACATTTTCATCAGGCACAATAGTTACATGCCCGAGATCTATAACTCATTACGTAATTACAGAATTCGGCTGTGCGCAGATGAAAGGTAAATCAACATGGCAGCGCGCTGAAGCCCTGATCGAAATCGCTCATCCTGACTTTAGAGATGAAATGGTAAAACAGGCAGACATGCTGAATATCTGGAGAAGAAGTACAAAACTCGCAGGATAAAATTTTTTATATATATTTGTAAACAGGGATTAAGAAGCCGCATGCCTTAATCCCTGTTTAATATTTAAACCTTCCAGAACTTCATTCAAACATTTTAAAACAAATAATTCTTGAAAAAAAACCGTATATTCCTGAAAGAATACATATATTGTAATGCGCGCTACGAGTGCGCCGGAATAGGAGTATGGTGGTTTAATTTCTTCACCCCTATTCCCTGCATGCAGCACAAAATACTACGGCAGGAATGTTTAGCATTTAATAAATATTATAAAGGTAATTTCATGCATAAAGCCAGAGATTTACGCAGATCGTTCATAGATTTTTTCAGAGAAAACGGCCACAGAATCGTACCGTCAAGTTCACTCATGCCCAAAGATGATCCTACTCTGTTATTCACCACTGCCGGGATGGTACAGTTCAAACCGATGTTTGCCGGTACAGTTGACCTTGAATATACCCGCGCTGCATCTATACAGAAATGTCTCCGCACAAGCGACCTTGAACAGGTAGGACGGACAAAGCGCCACCTGACACTTTTCGAGATGCTGGGGAACTTTTCATTCGGAGATTACTTCAAGGCTGAAGCAATAGAATTCGCCTGGGATTATTCAACAAATATTATAGGATTCCCGAAAGAAAAACTCTGGATTACAATTTACGAAGATGACAACGAAGCTTACGATATATGGAGCAAAAGAATCGGCATACCTGCTGAAAGAATAGTAAGGCTCGGGAAAAAAGATAACTTTTGGGGCCCTGCAGGGCTGACCGGCGCCTGCGGTCCATGTTCAGAGCTCTACTTTGATAGAGGTGAAGAATTCGGATGCGGGTCAGCGGACTGCAAACCGGGATGCGAATGTGACAGGTATCTTGAATACTGGAACCTTGTATTCAACCAGTTCAATCAGGATGAGTCCGGCGCACTGAACCCCCTCCCCCGGACAGGAATTGATACGGGAATGGGGCTTGAAAGACTGACAACACTTGTTCAGGGAGTAGACTCTGTCTTTGAAACAGATGAGTTGAAATCTCTTATAGAATTTGTCAGCCGCGAATCAGGGAAAAAATATGAGGGGAACAACACTCTCCCCATTAAAGTAATAGTTGAACATGCAAGAACCCTCACTTTCGCAATGTCCGACGGGATATATCCATCAAATGACGGAAGGGGATACGTTCTCCGACGGATACTCCGGCGCGCACTGCGTTACAGCAGGTTCCTCGGACTGAAGGAGCCGTTCGTATACAAAGTTGTTGACCCGATCGTTGACCTCATGGGCGAATTCTATCCTGAAATTATCGGCAGCGCATCAAACGTGAAAAATGTAATCGAATCTGAAGAAAAAAGATTTCTTGAAACAATCGAAAACGGTATGGACAGACTCGATGAGATAGTAAAATCCGTTAAGAAAAGCGGAAAGAAAACTATATCCGGCAATGATGCATTTGTTCTTTATGATACATTCGGATTTCCTCTTGAAATGACAACAGAGATGGCAATCGAACAGGGACTCTCTGTCGATACTGAAGAATTTAACACAGAAATGTCAAAGCAGAGAGAACGCGGCAAACAAAGCTGGAAAGGAAGCGATCTTGGCCTCGATGCAGTTTACGACGAAATTATTTCAAGCTGCGGCAACACTGAATTCCTCGGATACGAGCATGAAAATGCTGACGGTAAAATACTCTCGCTCTACAAAGAGACAAAAAAAAGTGAATCTATAACTGAAGGAGACCGCGGGCTTATCGTTCTTGACCGCACTCCGTTTTACGGGGAATCAGGCGGGCAGGCCGGAGATAAGGGTGTGATCATCTGCGGCAATTCGGTCTTTACTGTTGAGGATACTAAAAAGCATAATAAAACAATCATCCACATTGGAACAGTTTCCTCCGGAACATTCAAAACAGGAGATAAAGTAGAAACAAAAATAGATATAATAAACCGGAACCTCATACGGGCAAACCATACAGCTACACACCTTCTGCAGGCTGCGCTTAGAAAGACACTCGGCAGCCACGTCAAGCAGGCAGGGTCAGTTGTTGATCCGGAAAAACTCCGTTTCGATTTTTCACACTTCAATTCACTCAGTGATGATGAAATTATCCAGATCGAAAATCTCGTTAATGAAGTTATCTGGAAAAATATCAATGTAACAACTGAGATAATGAACATCAACGATGCTGTAAAAAAAGGGGCAATGGCTGTATTCGATGAGAAGTACGAGGAGACTGTACGCGTACTCGAAGTCCCCGGTTTCAGCATGGAACTATGCGGAGGTACACACGTTTCTAACACAGGTAAAATCGGGCTCTTCAAAATTCTTAAAGAAAGTTCACCCGGTGCAGGGATCAGGCGAATTGAAGCTGTTACACTTAAAGGGCTACTCGACAGATTTAATGAACAGAACAAAATAGTTTCCGTTTTAACAGACACAATTAATATACCGGAATCGGGACTCGTAAAAAAAGTTGATGAAATAGTAACAAAAAGCAAAACTCTTGAGAAAGAGATCGATAAGATGAAAAAGTCATCTATAACATCAGATATTGAAGGGATAATTGCTTCAGGAAAAGAAGTAAATGGAGTTAAAATCATCTCAAAAGTTTTCGAAGATATGGAAGTTGAATCTCTCCGTGCCCTTTCCGATTCAATAAGAGAAAGGGTTCAGAATTCAGTTGTATGCTTCGGCTCTGATGTTGCTGGAAAAGCAATGCTTCTTTATGCAGCTACAAATAAGGCTGTCGAAAAAGGTATCGACTGCGGAAAACTTGTTAAAGAAACAGCAGGTATTGTCGGCGGAGGCGGGGGCGGCAGAAAGGATATGGCGCAGGCCGGCGGTAAGGATGCGGCTAATCTGGA
>DAONFJ010000103.1:0-11676 GCA_035403545.1 Spirochaetota bacterium | reverse complement strand
ATAGTTTGTTTAGATTAAAAAACCGGTTTAATGGAGTAAGTTCTAATTGACATTGGACTGGTTTTTTTAGTATATTGAAAAAAATATTTTCACAGTAGATGGACTGGAGGATAAAATGTCATATCGTCATGTAATAGGTGTCGGTGCTTCGGAGGACAGGCTGGAAAAACTTATCCAGGAGAGATTAAAACCCGGTGCGGATAAAGATAAAGTTGATCAGAGAATCTGGGACCTCTTTGGAGAAGAGTGGTGTGTAATGTTCACTGATCTGTCAGGATTTTCAAGAGGTGTTGCAAAGTTCGGAATTATACATTTCCTTCAGACTATTTTTGAATCCGAGAGGCTGCTTATTCCGGTTATTGAAGATCACGACGGGATTCTCCTTAAATCGGAAGGGGACAGCCTGCTTGTAATATTCAGAAATGTAGATAAAGCAATTCAGAGCAGTCTCCGGATGCATGATGTGCTTATTGAATATAATAAAGACAAAGCTCCTGAAGAGCAGATACTTCTCTGCATTGGTCTCGGCTATGGTAAAGTATTACGGATCGGGGATCAGGATGTTTTCGGATCCGAGGTTAATGCTGCAAGTAAGCTCGGTGAAGACACAGCGGAAGCTTGGGATATTCTTGTTACAAAAAATGTGAAAAATAAAGCTGAAGTAATTCCGGGAATTCAGTTTGATGAATTGAAAGACGCGCCTCCGGGAGCGGACAAGGCATACAGGATAATTTTAAAAAAATAAACGGAATGATTAATTTATAATATTAAAAAAGAGGGGTTAATTAAGCCCCTCTTTTTTGTTAAGCCATGAGGTCAAGTATCTGTCCGAGTTTTTCGTCAGATACTTTTTCTGTTACGCCTGCCTTGATGAGTTTATCCTGAAGCCCGATTGAGCTGTCGGTTATGTTCTTCAGAAGGTTACCCATATCCTCAATGCTTCTTGCCGTTGCAGTTGCGACTGGTGATATATTCATTCGCACCTCCTTATACACAATACGCGGTGTTATATTATCGGTATGTTTTAACGGAAAGTTTAGCAGAATAACTGCCGTAATAATAATTTACCGGCAGAGAATATTTGTGCCGGACTATGCTGTATTTTACAAAAAAGCAATTCCTTGTTCCGGTAATGATATGCGGATGAGGTAGTAAAAGTCATGAAAAAGGATACAGAAAAAAATTGACCGTATTTGTATTGACTGAGATTGCAGGGGCTTTTAGTATTATCGAAAATGGTATTTTACCCGCAGAGCAAGCGGCTTAAGCCCGTTGTACTATGGTGGTAGTATCAGCATTATAATGAGGGAAAATTTTGATCAAATCAATCCATCACATATGCATAGAAACAGACAGATACAATGAAAGTTTAGATTTCTACTGTTCTCTGTTAGGATTCAGTATTATAGAAGAAACAAAAAATTTTCATGGACGGGAATTCAACACGTGGATAAAAAAAGAGAGTATTATCATAGAACTGCAGACTCCGAAAACCGGTGAGGCCGTTGGAAGTTCGCAGCTTAAACAGACCGGAATTGTGCATGTATGCTTTATCGTAGATAACCTGGCAGCGGCAGTTGATATGCTGCTTAACAAAGGATTCACCTCATTCCGGAAGAAAGATGATAAAGTAATGTACAAGGTAAAAGACGGATATCTCTCTAAAATTACAGCTCCGGAAGGGACTGTTATTGAGTTACGGGAGGCGTGATACATGATTGAAATAAAAGAATATTCCGGCGAAAACACCGATGAAATATTTGATATGATTCTTGACATCCAGGTCAATGAATTCAATATCTCTATCAGCAGGGAGAACCAGCCCGATCTTCAGTCTATAAGTGAATTTTATCAGAACGGAAACGGGAACTTCTGGCTTGCCGAAGACAGTTCTGTTATTGTAGGAACAGTGGCATTAAAAGATATCGGGGGCAATTACGCGGCACTCAGAAAAATGTTTGTCAGGAAAGAGTACAGGGGTAAAGAAAAAAATATTTCCATGCTTCTGCTTGAGTCGGTATTTCGCTGGGGCAGAGAAAAAAAGATCAGAAAAATTTTTCTCGGAACGACTGATAAGTTTCTTGCAGCACACAGATTTTACGGGAAGAATGGATTTATTGAAATAAACAGCAGTGAACTGCCGGAAAACTTTCCGCTGATGAAAGTAGACAGTAAATTTTATGTATATGAGTTTTGAACAGACATAGTAAACGTATCAGACAGAGCAGGCGGATCTCGGAGTAATGAGCAGCATCCTCTTGTTCTCTGACGATACGCCCTTGTTTATCCTGTTCTATAACAATTATCTAAAGGAGAATTACATGTTCGGAATTTATACAAAAGATGGATTTAACGAAATTCTGGCCGGGATAAAGATTAAAACACTGGTTCACGGTGAAAAAACTTTAATGTCAAAATTCGTTATGGAAGGAGGGAGTACACTCCCCAAGCACAGTCATCCTTATGAACAGACCGGATATCTTCTAAAAGGAAAAATTAAACTCACCATTGGAAATAAATCATTTGATGTAAATCCGGGAGACAGCTGGTCCATCGAGTCGGGAATTGAACACTTTGCCCAGGTACTTGAGGATTCCGAGGCGCTGGAGATCTTTACCCCGCCACGTGCTGATTATATAAGACATTTTTCTATAAAGGATACTTTGTAAAGACAACGTTAACAGGAATAAATGTGTATGAATGAACTCGAAGTATTAAAGAACAGCCTTAATATATCGATCTGGATGCTGGGTGTGACACTGTTCCTTTCTGTAAGTACTGTCACGTTCAGTGCTCTTAACATGGCGTTCCAGCGAAGTCATAACAGGAAGAGTGTAAAACCGTTCTGCAACATTCATAAGTTTATTAACGAAACCGGAATTGGAATAAGTATTATGAACGCCGGACTGGGGCCGATGATTGTTCAGAAAATTGTTCTCCTGAACAGCATTGGTGATGCCGTGAAAAACGGGCGCCTGTTTTCCGGTCTCCTGCCGCAGGAATTACATTATGACACACTGGTAAATAATAACGATTCATACGTTCTCCCCTCTATGGGCGAAATGAAACTGCTTCAGTATACAGCAGATCAGGCAGAGACAAAAAATGCAGTTGAATTGCTGAAGGAGTCACTTGAAGGGAAGTATCTATGTATAGTTTTCAAAGATATATATGATCATAACAATGAGAAGAGAGAGCTGCTGAAGTTTTAATAATTCAGCAGAATAAATTTTACCACTGAAGAAAGCCGGCACAATGTATTTTTTTATGTAACAAAAAATAGTCAAAAAATACCATAACATCTTGAAAATTAATTGTATTATTCCTGTATTACCGGTTTTTTGTGTATATTGTAGCAGTTAAGGATTGAATTATATTATCTGTCATTTCGAAGGAGCTGCAGCAAATTATTTTTTTTATGTATACTCCACCCGGAGAATTGAAGCGGGTTCGAAGTGCGATATATTTAGCTTATCGGAATGACAATGGCTGATAATCTGCTAACCGCTATATATAATTACATCCTGTTCAAAAATCGTAAAATATAAATAAAAGTTTTCACAGGGAAGAGGAGGTTTTCCTTCTATGATTAGTGTTAATGGTCTTACAAGATCTTACGGGAATTTTAAAGCTGTAGATGATATTTCTTTTACAGTGAGAGATGGCGAGATCACAGGGTTGCTCGGCCCCAACGGTGCGGGTAAAACAACAACACTCAGAATGCTCAGCTGTTATCTGAACGCGGATAAAGGTTCAGTAATTGTTGACGGGATAAACGCGGCGGATGATCCGCTTAGGATTAAACAGATGATAGGGTACCTGCCCGAATCTGCTCCGCTTTACGGAGACATGCTTGTTTTTGACTACCTCATGTATATCGCTGAAGTCAGGGGAATCCCCGGAGTACAGCGCGTCGGAGAAGTCGCCGAAACCTGCAGAATAAAAGAAGTAATGCATAAAAATATCAACGAACTCTCAAAAGGATACAGGCAGAGGGTCGGACTAGCCCATGCGATGATACATGACCCGCAGATACTGATACTCGATGAGCCCACTTCCGGGCTCGACCCTATTGAGATAGTCGAGATAAGAAACCTTATTAAAGAACTCGGTAAAAAGAAAACAGTTATTCTCTCCACCCATATACTCCCGGAAGTTGAGGCCACATGCGACAGGGTAATAATTATAAATAAAGGCCGGATTGTCGCAGATGACAGAACTGAACTTCTCCAGTCCGCGGCGGGCTTGAATAAAAAGATTATCATCCGTGTATCCGGAGCTGATTTCGGTACTGTAAAATCAGCAATGACGGGTATCTCCGGAGTCAGGAGTGTTGAACCTGCCGATGATCCCGAACTTACCGCCGCAGTGATATCCGTATCAGGGAACGCGGAAGTGCGGCCTGAAATTTTTAGAATAATCGCCTCGAACAACTGGATGATGTATGAGATGAAACAGGACCAGGTGAGCCTTGAAAACATATTCAGAGAACTTACTGTTGGAGGCGCAAATGGAACGGTTCAGTGAGATGTCCGCAATAATGAGAAAAGAGCTGAAAAGCTATTTTAATAGTCCAATCGCGTATATTGTAATTACAATATTTCTTGTATTTACAGGATTCTTTTTTTTCAAAGATTTCTTCTATTTCAGCCAGGCGGAGATGCGAAATCTTTTTCAGCTTATGCCGCTCATGCTGTGTTTCGTCATACCGGCAGTTACAATGAGGCTGTTTTCTGAAGAGAGACAGTCCGGGTCATTTGAAATTTTGATGACACTCCCTGTTACTTCCCGCAATATTGCGCTGGGAAAATTTTTTGCGGGAACAATTTTTTCTGCAGTGATGGTCTCTCCGACTCTTATATATCTTGTAACAGTTGTACTGTTAGGCACTCCGGATTTCGGACCGGTAATCGGAGGCTACACCGGTGTGATATTCCTGTCCGCTGCATATACATCAATCGGTCTTCTTGCTTCATCGTTCACCCGGAACCAGGTTATTTCTTTTATATCGGCATGGGCCGCATGCTTTTCACTCTGGCTGATTGATAAGGCCGTGATTTTTCTGCCGTCGAAACTCGGGTTTATATCATACTTCGGCACGGATTATCATTTTCAGAATATTGCAAAGGGGCTCATCGATTCAAGGGATGTTGTGTACTTCATCTCCATCTGTGTATTATCGCTTATGTTCACAATTAAAGTGATTGAGGAGAGGAGGTGAAATCATGAAAGAGAAAATTACGCGTCTGAAATTATATTTAATGCGGGCAATGAACATGGAGAACAGAAATTTTCAGCTTCTGCTTAACGTTGTTCTGATAATAGTCATAAACCTCGCTGCGGCAGCATTCAGCATGAGAGTGGACCTTACATCTAAAGATACTTATTCTCTCTCGGGCCGGAGCCGTGAAACCGTTTCCTCTCTGAATGAAAAGCTGAAAATAAAAGTATTTTTTTCGAAAGACCTTCCTCCTGAACACGCGGCGGTATTCAGGTATCTTAAAGATATACTTGAAGAGTACAGTTTTTACGGCAACGGAAACTTTTCATATGAAATAATAGATGAAGACAAACTCGAGGCACAGGCAAAGGACTACGGCATCAATCCGGTACAGAGCAGGGAATTCGCCAATGACCAGGTCAGGCTCCGCAGTGTATATATGGGTGTGGTCATCCAGCATGCCGACCTTATCGAAAAGATCGAATCGTTAACATCAGCGGCCGGCCTTGAGTACGAGATAACCTCCCGCATAGAAAAGATGACCGGAAAGATCGACAGGCTCCTTAAACTGGAAAAACCTGTTATGGTCACGCTTTATCTTGATGAAAGAGTAAAAGATCTCCCCATTGACGGAATAGGGAAGCTTGAAGATGTACTGAAGAATGCCGTTGCTAAAAGCAATTTAACAAACTATGATAAAATTCAGTTTCAGGTAATAGATCCTTCAAAGAACGGCGGTAAGGGACTCGACGCACTTTACGGAATATCAAAGCTCAAATGGGGCACGATGAAATCAAGGTCAGGTAAAATTGTTCCGGCCGGAGAAGGATTTTTCGGCCTTGTGATGGAAGCTGGCGGCAGGTTCTCAAGGATAGACCTTGATGTGGCTCCGACAATAATGGGAACAAATGTTATCACCGGACTTCAGAATCTTGATGATACAATAAATAATGGTGTCGGTGATCTGATCAGCAGCAGCCCGAAAATCGGATATGTCCGCGGACACGGCATACCTGATATCGCAGATAAGAAAACTCCTGAAGGCGCCGGACTTTTTGCCGAGATACTCTCCGATATGTACCAGCTTGTCGGAATCGATCTTAAATCTGAGGCGATACCGGATGATATTAACGTGCTTGTCATAAACGGGCCTGTGAATCTGTTCACCGAAGCGGAGAAGTACAAGATTGACCAGTTTCTTATGAAGGGAAAATCGGTGCTGCTTTTTGTTAACTCGTTTATGGAGATGAATACCGATGACCAGTCTGCTTTTATGGGAAATCAGCCTCTCATACTTCCGGTCAGTTCCGGGCTGGAGGAGATGGCGGCTCATTACGGAATAAAGATAAATAAAAATGTGGTCCTTGATAAAAATTGCGCAAAGGTAAATATGGGGCAGATGCTCTCTGATTATCCTCTCATACCTCTTATTGAAAAAAACGGATTAAACAGGGAGAGTGTAATTACAAAGTATATCAACAGCGCACTTTTTGTAAAGGCATCTTCGCTTGAAATAGATGAGAAGCTTAAAGAGAAAGGTGTTACAGCGTCAGTTCTTGTTTCAACATCACCCCAAAGCTGGCTCATGGAGGGGCAGATGAACTTCAATCCGTTCTTCATGGCTCCGCCTGCCGGAGTTGAGATGAAGAGTTATCCGGTAGCTGCTGTTGCTTCGGGAAAATTCGAAAGTTTTTTTAAAGGGAGAGATATCCCCGCTGAAATACTCGCTGCTGATAAGAAAAATCTGCTCAGTACTATACATAAACTTGATTCTACAATAAGCTCCGGCAAATCAGAACTCATTGTAGTCGGAACATCGGAGCTTAACTCATCGGGCTTTCTGAACTCGGCACGGCGTATTCTTTCGGGAGGAAACGTAACCGGAGTATATTCCAATGATATACTTCTTCATGCCATGGTCGATTATCTTGCGGGCAACAGTTATGTCCCTGAAATGAAAAGTAAGAGCCTCGACTTCAACCCCCTCGTAAAGACCGGAGACCGGACGCGATTTCTTCTGAAGATTATCAACATGGGGCTTGTTCCTGTTTTTGTAATACTCACCGGACTGATTGTCTGGAGAAGAAGAATCGCCCGTAAGCGCCTTATCGAACTTCAGTTTTCCGGAGGTAAGGCCAAATGAAGAATAAAACATTTATTTCTATCGGATTGATTCTGGTACTCTCCGCGGCGCTTGTAATAAAGAATTACGGATGCGGAAGCAAAGTTCCTGAACTTGAGGGCTGGTATGAACCCGCTGATGAAATTGATATAAAGGGAAAGGACGTTTCTCTTTATATGGTAAAAAAAGAGAACAGCTGGTTTATAAATGAACAGGCTTATCCGGGTGATGCTGAACTGATAGAAAATCTGGAACGCAAAGCAAGGGATTTTAAATTGCTTGATTTAGTCTCAGAAAAAGGTTATTATAATAAATATGACCTGACGGAGGAAACCGGAATTTTAGTCATAATAAAAGTGAAAGGAAAAGTGTTAAGGAAAATACTTATAGGTAAAGCCGGGTCAACAAATAATCATTCCTATCTTAAAGTTGATGACAGGAATGAAATATATCTTGCCTCAGGAATAATGAAGAGCGACTTTTCCATTTCTGCTGCTGATTTAAGAGATAAGCGTATTATTGATGTAAAGAGTACAGATGTAAAATCTTTCAGTATAAATTATGGAGGAAAAATTTTTAATTTCGAGTTAAGTCCTTCGAAAAATGAGTCAGAAAAGAACAATGAGAAACGAACATCCGGATCTGAATGGATATGCAGGGAGTACGGGAAAGTGAATCTGAATGATTCAGCGGTAAATTCGATACTCGCACTTTTTTCGCCATTAAGAGCAGCTGAATTTCCTGAAAAAGCTGAAAAGAAAAATGCCGGAAATACAATCTGCAAGGTAAATATTTTATATGCAGATAAAAAAATTGAACTTGAAATTTACAGTAAAAAAGATCATGAAATGAATCTAGCTTCGTCATCTGAAAGTAAATATATTTTTACTCTCGGGAAGTGGCAGACGGAAAAACTTTTTATTAATAGTATAACTGATTTAGCTGTTAAATAAATAAATATAAGAGGTACTACCATGTCTGATGACATTAAAGATATTGCAAGCCAGCTTATAATAGCTGAGGACTTCAGGCCTGAACTAATGACTATTATTCCGATTTCTCAGCGCCCCATATTCCCCGGTATGATGATACCTCTTATCCTTACCGGCGATATCATGATTGAGAGCGCACAGGAGATCATAGACTCGCCGAATAAAATCGGCGGTGTTGTGCTTATTAAAAATCAGCACGATGGTATGGCCAGGTCAGATGATTTGTATAATGTGGGTGTCGCGGTAAAAATAATTAAAATTACGCCGGTTGATGAAAGAACGGTGCAGGTAATGCTCAATGCCATCGGAAGATTTACTTTAAAGAGTGTAGCGCAGAGTGAACCGATTATACGATGGAATGTTGAGAACTACTATGAGTCAGAGTTCAAACCTACAGACGAAATGAAAGCCTACTCAATGGCCATAATAAGTTCAGTTAAAGATCTTATAAAAACCAACTCGCTTTTCCAGGAGGAACTGAAACTGTTCTTGAACAGATTCAGCGTGGAAGATCCGGGTAAACTTTCTGATTTCGTAGCATCAATGACTCAGGCCGAATCAAGTGAGATTCAGGATATTCTTGAAACATTTGATGTCCGCCAGAGGGTAAAGAAAGTTCTCATACTCCTTAAAAAAGAGATTGAGCTGAATAAACTCCAGAAAAAAATCACGCAGCAGATAGAGGAAAAAATATCCAAACAGCAGAAGGAATTTTTTCTTAGAGAGCAGCTGAAAGAGATAAAGAAGGAACTCGGCCTTGAGAAGGATGAGAAGACAACTGAAATTGATAAATTTCAGGAAAAAATAGAAAAACTCAAACTGACAGAGGAAGCCGCAACAAAAATTGATGAAGAGATGAACAAACTGCGGCTCCTTGAGCCTCATTCTGCGGAATACGGAGTAAGCAGAAATTATCTCGACTGGCTCACCTCTCTGCCCTGGGGAATTTATTCCGAGGATAATTATGATATAGCAAAGGCCAGGGATATTCTCAACAGAGATCATTACGGACTGGATGATATCAAGGATAGAATTCTCGAATTTATTGCTACAGGAAAAATGAAGGGAAATATCTCCGGTTCAATCATCTGTTTTATAGGGCCTCCCGGGGTGGGTAAAACATCAATCGGTAAATCTGTAGCCGAGGCTCTGAACCGTAAGTTTTTCAGATTTTCACTTGGAGGCATGAGAGATGAGGCCGAGATAAAGGGCCACAGGCGTACATACATCGGTGCTATGCCCGGTAAGATAATACAGAGCCTTAAAACCGTAGGCGTATCCAATCCTGTGATAATGCTTGATGAGATAGACAAAATAGGGGCAAGCTTTCAGGGTGACCCTGCCTCCGCTTTGCTTGAGGTGCTGGACAGCGAACAGAACAATAATTTTCTTGATCACTATATGGATGTGAGGTTCGATCTTTCAAACATTCTTTTTATCGCGACAGCAAACACAATGGATACAATCCCGGCTCCGTTATTTGACAGGATGGAGATTATGAAACTCTCAGGCTATATCCTTGAAGAGAAAATGCAGATTGCTAAAAAATATCTTGTTAATAAACAGCTTACAGCGCATGGACTCAAAAAAAATATGGTGAAGATAGACAATGGTGCTCTTAAAAAAATGATAGACGGGTATGCGAGAGAGGCCGGAGTAAGGTCGCTGGAAAATAATATTAAAAAAGTTATGAGAAAGGTGACAAAAAAATTCGCCGAGGGTAATACAGATCCTGTGATTGTTACTGAAGAAAACCTTGAGGATTTCCTGGGCCAGCCAAGATTTACTGACGAGTCCCTTTATGATAAGAGTATTGCCGGTGTGGTCATGGGACTTGCCTGGACAAGCATGGGCGGTACAACTCTCTATGTTGAATCAACCGGGATTCATACAAAAGTTAAAGGTTTTAAACAGACCGGACAGTTAAAGGATGTAATGAGAGAATCCTCCGAGATTGCTTATACTTATATTCAGTCAAGGGCAAAAGATTACGGGATAGATGAAAATTACTTTGCGGATCATTTTATACATCTCCATGTCCCGGCAGGAGCAACTCCGAAGGACGGGCCATCTGCGGGGATCACTATGGCTACTTCCATTTATTCACTGGCAAGGAATATGCCTATTAAGAAAAATATCGCGATGACGGGTGAGCTTACGGTAACAGGTAAAGTCCTCCCCATCGGCGGAGTAAAAGAGAAGACTATTGCCGCTAAAAAAGCAAAGGTGAAAACTATAATTTATCCTTACGAAAATAAAAAAGATTTTGATGAACTCCCTGAATACATAAAGAAAGGGCTTGATGCTCACTTCGTGAATTATTTTGATGAGGTTCTGAAAATAGTATTCTGACTTCACCCGCCCGTTCCCCCTCTCGTTAAAGAGAAGGGGGTTAGGGGGGAAGCCTGAATAGTCACTTCGGAGGTAATATCAGAAAGTTATCTCCTTGTTTTGAAATATTACCAGGATCCGTTGAAGCTTAAAAAATTTTTAACTTTTTTTGTTGACATTAAATACCTCTGATATATCTAGTCTTCTAGATGTTGACGTGCCAATGCCCAGGTGGTGGAATTGGTAGACACGCATGGTTGAGGGCCATGTGGGATTTTCCTGTGTGGGTTCAAGTCCCGCTCTGGGCACAGAAAAAAGGCTGCTGATGTAAATCAGGCAGCCTTTTTTTATTGCCATTTTTCAATCATCCTGTATTTATTAACAGTTTATAGGCGTGTTGTTTTACGTCAGATTGGGATGGGCACTTCTTATAGGTTTCTGATTTCTGAAAAATAAAATTTTGTCACGGTTTAATGTGACGGATTAGTTCATCTGTGCGGCATTTTGCACCGCATGAGATTGGTGTTTACGTTGGCTTAAATACGTACATGTTAATATCGCGCATACGTAGCGTGCGCTTTTGCATTTATCTATAACTAAGGAGATTTTCAATGGAAAGAACACTCTCAATAATTAAACCGGACGGTGTAAAAAAGAATATTACAGGTGAAATTATCAGAAGATTTGAAACTGCGGGACTTCGAATCGCGGCGATTAAGAAAATTCATATGTCAAAGGCGGCCGCTGAAGGATTTTATGCTGTGCATAAGGGAAAATTTTTTTATGAGGAACTCACAGAGTTTATGTCATCGGGACCTGTTGTGGTAATGGTTCTGGAAGGAGAGAATGCAATTGCATTAAACAGAAAGCTCATGGGGGCTACCAACTTCAAAGAAGCTGATCCCGGTACAATCAGGGCGGATTTTGCTTCAAGCATTCAGTATAATGTAGTTCACGGATCTGACGCTCCTGAAACAGCTGATTTCGAAATAAACTATTTTTTTAAAGCG
>DAONFJ010000102.1:0-12239 GCA_035403545.1 Spirochaetota bacterium | reverse complement strand
ACTGGTTTAAAAATCTGCGTGTTGCTTACAAAATATTAATAAGCTGCTCAGTATTGATTCTGATGCTTGTAGCAATTGTTTTCTTCTCAATCTCATCGATGTACAGTATTCAAGAAACTGTAAAGGATTACAGAGAGAATGAAGTCCTGCCAATTATTAAGATGGATGGCATTGCAAAAAATCTTCTTCAGGGAAGAATTAACATGTTTGCTGTCTACGTTGCATTCACAGAAGGAAATAAACCTGAAATTGAAAAACGGATGGATGAAACCGCGAAGATACGGGAGGAGAATCTTGAAATCCTCAAGTTCATAAAAGAACGATCCATGACAGAAACTGAAAAGGATCTCACAACAGCTTACGAAAAGCTTCACATTGAGCTCGGATCTATAATGAATAATTACCAGGAAGCGCTGAACACCGGCGATAAAGTAAAAATTGCATCAGCAATGAATGACTGGCTTGATAAATACCGCCTCGTAAGAGATGCCCTTGCGAAGCTTCATGGAGAGAGTCTTAAAATCGGTGCAGAAAAAATCAATAATGAATTCGCAAGAATGGAACTTATAGTCATATACATGATCATCATAATGATTGCTGCGGTGATGACCGGAATATTTATTACCGTGTTCCTGAGTAAATCAATTTCAAAACCGGTAAGGAAGGGACTGGAATTTGCACAGAAAATCGCAATCGGAGATTTCACTGAAAGAATAAATGTAAACCAGAAAGACGAAATCGGATTGCTGTCAAATGCTCTCAATGAAGCTGCTGACAAACTTGAATTTACAATTACCGAGATTATCAGTTCATCAAACAATCTTGCCCAGGCCGTTGAACAGATCGCCAGCGGAAACCAGAACCTTTCACAGCGTACAAGCGAACAGGCAAGCGCCCTTGAAGAAGTTGCGGCTACAATAGAAGAAGCCAACTCTTCAATCAATCAGAATTATGAAAATTCACTCCAGGCAAACCGGATGTCTGAAACATCTTCAGGCGTGGCAGTAACCGGCGGCGAGCTTGTTGGTGATGCGGTACAGTCTATAAATGAAGTTAATTCCAGCGCAAAAAAAATCGGCGAAATAACAACTGTTATCAATGAGATTGCTTTCCAGACAAATCTGCTGGCGCTTAATGCGGCAGTTGAAGCGGCAAGAGCCGGAGAGCAGGGACGCGGATTTGCAGTAGTGGCCGGGGAAGTAAGAAACCTTGCGCAGCGTGCAGGCAATGCCGCCAAAGAGATAGCACAGCTTATTCATGATACTGTCACCAAAGTTGAAAACGGTACGGAAAAAACCTATAAAAGCGGTGAATCACTGAAAGAGATAATAGAGTCTGTAAAAAATGTAGCGAGGGTCGTCAGCGAAATAGCCGCATCATCGAATGAACAGAAACAGGGAATGGATCAGATTGCAACGGCAATTTCAGATCTTGATTCAATGACACAGCATAACGCGGCCCTTGTCGAGGAAACTGCAGCAGCAAGCGAGGAGATGGCAAACCAGGCGCAGGAACTTATAGGACTTATGTCACAGTTTAAAATCAGGGATGAAAAAACAATCCAGAAGCCTTCTCATCAGCAGGTTCCGTCAAAGGCCGTGACAACCGTGAAGCAGGCAGCTTCCCGCGGAAACGGAAAAGTAAAAGTTTCTGTTCCGGGAAATGACGGTAAAACAGCAGATCTTGAGAAAGAAGGATTTGATATGTTTTAAAACTTAATATTTTTAAAAACTGGTTTCGAACAATTACAATCTGAAACTTTTTATATAAAAGTGAGGCTGAAAATGCGAAGTATACTTGAACAGGAAGATGCTTTAAAAAATAATCTTAATTCTAAAAACGGCATGTATGTAACTTTCAAAATTGATAGCGAAACTTACGGTATTGATGTAAACCGCGTACAGGAAATAATCGGCATAGTCCCGATCTCACATATACCAAATTCGCCGGATTACCTTATGGGCGTTATTAATCTCCGGGGCAGAGTTGTCCCTGTACTTGATGTAAGAATCAAATTCAAAATGGATACTAAAAATTATGATGCATCAACTGTGATACTGATTGTTGAGTTTAAGGATACTTCAACAGGCCTTATAGTGGATTCAGTCTCTGATGTTATAGATATTCCGGCTGATTCTATTCATGATTATTCAGGAACAGATTCGAAAATTAAATCAGGTTCCATAAACTATATAGCAAGTTTTAATGACGATCTTATACTTATCCTCGATCTGGATAAAATGATAGATGAAGAAGAAATTTTAAATGCCGGAAATGATCAGCAATAAATTTTTTCAGAAAAATATTAATTATAATGGAATCCAAACCAAAAACTATACTTTTAGTTGAAGACCAGATTATTGCCGCCGCTCCGGTAATAAAAATTTTAAAAAACACGGGATACGAAATCATTTATGTGATGAGAGGCGAGGACGCAGTTATTATTATTGAGGCTGGCGTCCCCGTGGATCTCATTGTGATGGATATCGACCTTGGTCTTGGAATCTGCGGGATGACGGCGTCAGAGAGAATTAATTCCATCAGAAAAATTCCAATATTATTCTTTACCAACCACCCCGAGAAAGATATTAAAGAAAAAACCGGAAATATTTTATCGTTTAATTATTTATCAAAGACAAATGCTTTAGGATCATTAGTCCTGTGCATAGAAAAAATTATTTTCTCATTAAATTTTGCAAAAGAAAAAAATATATTCAAAGAAGTCTTCAGAATTTAGCGGGTCTTTATCTGCCGTTATCAACCGCAGTATCTTCTCCGCGTACGGGGAAGATATTTTGAAATCTCACTTTTTTATTATTAGTATAATATACATAAACCCCGTCCCGCCATGGGGAAGGCGCCCGCAGGGCGGATGGGAGGAATATCTACTTTACTCTTTCAAGAATATACTCCAGGGGATGCTGTACATTCATCTCCGGCATGCCGTTCTTTATATAGAACCTGCACATTGGACATTCTGTAAGCACAACTCCCGCACCTGAATTTTTTATTTCATCAACTTTCTTTGATCTTATCTTTCTGCTTATCTCGCCGTTTTTCATGTAGTACGCACCGCCTGCACCGCAGCAGAGATCGGGATTGTCCATAGCTTTATACTCCGCTCCTGTTGCTTTAGATACAAGTTCAACTACATCGAACTGAGCATTGGAAAACTTTTCCTTATGGCACGGTACATGATATGTAAAAACGGCCCCATCTGTCTGACCTGACCTTTCCTGAATTGCACTGTTGAGAAAACTCATCGCACCTTTAATCTTTCCGTTCAAAGCAGTTATCTTCTCATGAATAGGGTCATCTTTCGGAAAAAGTTTTGCACTCTTTTTAATAAACATCATCTGGCATGAAGAGCAATCCATCACAACAGCATCACACTCTATCGCGGAAAGCGATTCAATGTTTCCGCGCATCATCTCTGCAGCCTCTCCAATATCTCCTTCTGCAATTACAGGAACACCGCAGCAGGTAATATTTTCAGGGACAACAACATCATATCCGTTTGCTGTAATGAGTTTTACAAGCGCCTCGCCTGTTTCGGGATAGATAAGATTTGTACCGCAGCCGTAGTAGTATGCGACTGTACCCTTCTTTGTTCCTTCAGCCTGAACTGTTCCTGACATTCTTTCTTCGAATGGTTTTGAAGCAAATTTCGGCACATCACTTCCAAGGCCGAATTTCTGGGCCAGCGCGCCTGTTTTAACCGCGATATTACGCGCGCCTTTTTCTTTCAGAACCTTCGTTATAATTCCCCGTTTCATTGATGAGAAACCCTTTTCATTTTCAATGAGTTTCGCCCTGGCGGAAATTATTATCTCGTCAATAGGTACACCGCTTGAACAGTTCTGTGTGCAGCTTGTGCATAGCATACACCTGCCGATTATTTCCCTGAAACGATCCGTATCCGGCATTGTCTTCTCAATCATTACTTCCCGTATAAGGTTAAGCCTGTGGCGGGCAAGACAGTTCTCTGATTTTTGAGCCTTGTACACCGGGCATGCACCCTGGCAGAAATTACACTGTGAACATTTTTTTATTGTCTCTGAATAATCTTCAAGTATCATACTGCACCTCCATCCTCTGTCCAGATTTTACCGGGGTTCATGATATTAAACGGATCAAGGGCTCTTTTAATAGTTTTCATCAATGCAACCTGATCCGCCCCATGTTCAAGTTCCAGGAACCTGTTCTTGTGAATCCCTATACCATGCTCACCGGAAATAGTTCCCTGAAGATCAAGCCCTGCTCTAATTATCTCTTCAATTGCCTTATCTGCCTTACGCGACATCTCGTCGCTGATCTCACCCTGCAGAATCGTCGGGTGCATATTTCCATCTCCGGCGTGCCCCGCGAGCCCGACAGCAACGCCGACCGATGCTGCGATGGACTGAATACTTCTTACAAGTTCAGGGATTTTATTTCTCGGGACTGTTATATCTTCTGTTATAACTCTTTTAAAAACTGTAGTCATCAGGGGATAGAGCCTTGTTCTTGCGTACCAGTATGTGGCACTCTCCGCGGGATTGCTTATAATCCGCACATCAAGAGCGCCAAGCCCGGTGCAGGCTTTTTCTATCTCATAAGTCTCGACATCAAGCTGCGCAGGAGTGCCGTCTATTTCCATAAGAAGATATGCCTCACCATCGAGCGGAATTGGCGGTTTTATGTAATTGTTCATTACACCCACC
Source organism: Spirochaetota bacterium (assembly GCA_035403545.1). Lineage (GTDB taxonomy): Bacteria > Spirochaetota > UBA4802 > UBA4802 > UBA5550 > WRGT01. Next base: position 7,536 of record DAONFJ010000102.1, on the reverse strand, counting down.
GCCATTTTAATCAGAAATTCAAGCATAGCTGGAACTGCGCCACGGGCAATAATCTCTGAAACTATTTCCGCTGCCTGATCCGGGCTGGCGCATGTGACAACAAGTGTTCTTTTTGCAGCCGGGAGAGGGAGGAGCCTGAGCATCCCCTTTGTAATAACACACAACGTCCCCTCGGAACCTGTAAAAAGATGGGTAAGGTCATAACCGCTTGACTGTTTGACAACTTTTCCCCCGGGAGTTATAACAGTACCATCCGCCATAACAGCCTCAACGCCCGTTACATAGCGTTCAGTTGTACCATACTTCACACCGCGCGGGCCTCCGGCCCTTGTTGCTATATTGCCGCCGATAGTACAAACCTGAGAACTCTGCGGATCAGGCGGATAGAACAATCCCATCCGTTCGACCTTTTTCACAAACTCCCCAAGGACAACTCCGCCTTCAACATGTGCGGTCATATTCTGTGCATCAATTTCCAGGATGCTGTTCATCCTCTTCATATCGATAACAATTCCGCCATGTATCGGAGTGCAGCCTCCAGCCAGCCCGCTCCCTGCACCTCGCGGTACAACAGGTATCCTGCCGGCAAAGGCATACTTCATCACAGCGCTTACATCTTCTGTAGATTCAGGAAGAACCACAACATCAGGATTTCTTTTGGCTATATAATACGTTGCGTCATTTGCGTAAGCTGAAACATCTTCTCTCAGGTCCAGGACCTGTTCTGAACGGAGAACTTTTCTCAGGTCTTTTCCAATTGATGACATAAACCCTCCTGTTTTTCATCCGCTCCCTCTGTTGTGCCTTATATATGTTTCCCGCCCGGCCCCGCACCCCCCGGAGGGGGCAAGGAGTTATTGCTTTGCCCCCTCCGGGGGGTGCGGGGGCCGTCAAGTCAAACCATGACTGAAATTAACTTTGGAAAAATATATATCTATCCAATATCATAAACTTCAACCAATCATCCTCCCGCCAGTTTCTTCCCAAGTTTATATCCTTCCATGTTAATACCCAGCTTCCCTGCAGGAACATTGGATGACATGACTTTTTCAAAATCGGAATCATCTACCGGAAGTACACCGAGTCCTGCGACTGCACCGATCATAATTACATTGCTTAAAATCGGATTCCCCAGTCTGATTGCCTCTTCTGTTGCATCTATAAAATTTATATTGCTGCAGAGCTGCTTGAGCGAGCCATTGAGCTCATCCATTGAAGGATACTTCTGATCGCCGCATATTACGCCCACAGGATAAACCGGGCGTGTATTGCTGACAACTGCAGTTTCCGTATTACCATACTGCGCCATGACCCGGAGAGACTCAATCGGTTCAAGAGCTACAACAAGATCCGCCCTCCCCTTCGGAATCTGCGGGCTCCATGCGGACTTTTCAGACACGCGGAGATGGCTCATCACCGATCCCCCTCTCTGGGAGGCTCCGAAAGTTTCGCCTATGGTTACATAGAATCCGCGCAGTGCCAGCATGTTTCCTATTATACGGGCAGCCATAACGTTCCCCTGGCCCCCCACACCTGTTATTATTATATTATACGGGTCCCTGATCATACTCTAGCCTCCTCTTTCGTAATCGCTCCGGCCGGACAGATACCATGGCATACACCGCATCCTGCACATATAACACTGTCTATCATGGATACGCCCTTATCCCTGTTCCACACAAGTCCCGGGCATCGGAATACTTTAGTGCAGAACCTGTTGCAGCCGCAGTTCTCGCCTCTGCATTTGGACTCATCAACAGACATTTCATACTTCTTCTTTCCCTTTTTCTCGGGACTGAGCGCACAGCTCTGTTTCATTATGAGAACCCTTGCACCGCTTTTATTCTCTACAAGATCCAGAACTTTTTCGGTTGTCGCTGCAAGATCAAAGGGATCCGCCACATGAACATCGGCACCAATCGCGCGGCATATACTCTCAATATCAATCGCATTAACAACATTCCCCATGGCATCATTCTCTGTACCCGGATGGGGCTGAAATCCCGTCATTGCAGTACCGCGGTTGTCGAAAACGACAAGCATCATATCTGACTGAACATGAACCGCGTTAACAAGAGCAGGCATTACAGCATGAAAAAATGTTGAATCCCCGCAGACAGCAACGGCCTTCTGTTCCATACCAAACTGTCCAAGCTTGCCGAAACCGCTTGCAACACCGGTACCGGAACCCATTGCGTGAGCAGTTTTTATTGCTCCGAAACCCGCACCGAGGATTCCCATTGTATAACACCCGATATCACCGCATACAAAGCCCCCTTTCCCGTTAAGAGACAATGCATTATGTATTGACCAGTACGAAGCCCTGTGAGGGCATCCCGGACAGAATGTAAGCTCCCTGTTCGGGGCCCCGGTGAAAGAAAGTATAGTCCCCTTCTTCTCATACTCTTCAGAAACAGCGCGGTACTCAATACCCGTAATCTTTGCAAGCGCGTTGATTATAATATCGGGGTTGAGTTCATTTACTGTGGGGATTGAACCGTCATACTTCCCGTGGTACTGTTTATGCGCAACATCTCCCCATGCAGCTGCAGCGATTCTTGTCAGGTCCTCGATAAACGGAAGAACTTCTTCTACAAAAAGAACTGCACCTGCCGCATCAACATGTTTCTTTACAAGCTTCTCCGGCAGAGGATAGGTTGTTCCGAGTTTAAGGATGCCGACGCGTTTATCGAGGCCGAGAATATTTACCGCCTCCATACTGTAGAGGTTACACGCGCTGCTTGTTATAATCAGCAGTTCCGGTTTTTCAGGCCCGGTATATTTGTTGAATTCTGAAGTTTCAAAAATTTCAGCTATTACTTTAAGTTTATCCTGCTGCTGCCTGTGCCGCATGGGAACAGGCGCTGTTATTACAGGGCCGTTCAGAGGATCGAGGAGATGGCTTCCAAAACTGAAATACGCCTTGTTTTCATTAACAGGCAGTGCGCCTACTTTAACATTACCGCTTGCATGAGAAAGCCTTGTAACGGACCTCATCACAACAACATTATGAATCTTTTCAGAAAGCTCAAAGGCCCACTTGATCATGTCTCTTGCCTCCTGGAAGTCCCCGGGTTCAATCAGCGGAAGTTCCAGCATCCTGGCGAAGTGACGTGACTCCCCTTCGTTCACACTTGAAATTGCACCCGGATCGTCGCACGGCACAAGAACCATCCCGCCCCTTGTACCTGAAAGCGCAAGGTGGAGCAGAAAATCCGAAGCGACATTAACCCCGTTCTGTTTCATAACACACATAGAGCGAAGGCCCGCGAATGAGCCTGCTGCCGCGACTTCAAGCGAAACTTTTTCATTAACAGACCATTCAACATAAATCCCGGATTTATCCGCAACCTTTGCCAGGTTCTCGATAATCTCCGATGAGGGAGTACCGGGATAACCGGCCACAACCCTTACGCCGGCCTCCAGAGCGCCGCGGGAGATAGCCTCGTTCCCCATAAGGAGGTTAACTGTACCTTCTTTATAATCGAGTATGGACATCACATACCCCCTTTACTGTTCATGATTTTCCCCAGAGCGGGAGCGTTTATAATCACAGCGGGCCGTTCAGCATCGCCGTTCAGCATTTTTTCATCACTGAGCCGTGTGAATGCCCGGATCTTCTTGTTCATTGAAGCTTTTGAGAGCCCGTCCATCACACCGGCAGGGAGAGGTTCACCGGTAATATACCCGGCAGCAACCGCGTCTTTATAAAGCTTCTCTCCGCGGTCAGTGCGTATTATAATTACATTGCGGTTCTTCCCTCCGTCAATTTCAAGAGCGCCTACAGATATATCAGCAAACTCTGCTGTCATGTCGTGGCAGTAAGCGCATGCCAGGGGAATACTTGCACGTATCTCATCAAGAGGAAGCATTACATCCTTATGAATATTAGTGAAAGTCATTACATCCGCAGGGGGAGGTGGTATATCAACACGCTGAAGCGAAGCGAGATCGAGTTTATCTTTAAGTGTTTTTTCAACTCCCCATGTATCAAGCGCCCATGTGCAGAAGAGCCCGACAACAATACCTGTCTTGTCGCTGAAGTCTGCAAGTTCTGTGGGGTTGCTTCTTATCTTTGCCATTGCGGTAACAGCACAGGGTGTCCCCACAAAGCCGATCTTTGCATAGCCTTCAGCAGCAGCCTTGTTGAATCCGGCAACTACAGGTGATGTGGAGTATTTTGATGAAGCATAACTGAAGACTTTCCCGGGATCGGTTACAATCTCCGGAACGCTCACCGCGCCTTTACGCCCGGTTAGAACCGCAGAGTCCACTGCGCCGCTCTTAAGCGCGAACTGCATAAGCGCGGATACTGTTCCGCCGTTCTGAACGTTGCCGTTACCGGCTGAACTGCCCTTCTGCGACACATAAACAGCTTTAAAATTTCCTATAGCGTCCCCGGCATAAGTACCGTTAAACACCGTGGCGGATAACCTGTCGAGGTCAACGCCTGTTTTAGGGCAGTAGGCGCTGCACCTTCCACTCTCCCTTGTGCACTGAAACATCGCGGCAGTCCTGCCCTTGTGAGTTTTAAAGTACGGGCAGAGTGAAACACACGCGCCGCAGCCGGCGCACAGATTTTTCTGCAGAACATCGCTCTGCAGTTCCTTTGGTCCGAATACCTGCATAATCCCCCCTGTGTAAAAATTTTAGAAGGAGAGGAGCCGCCTGAGATATACTATGGACATGCAAAGAAGGTGAGCTCTCAGACCCCCCTGTTCCTGTATCCCATCTGTTCAGAAATTCTGCAACAGACATATTTTACAGCATCGATAATCTCGTCGCGCTTTCCTTCTATTTTGGAAGCATTGCCGCTTAGAGAAACCGCTGCCATACATTCATTTTTATTATTGAATACCGGTCCGGCTATGCATGAAAGGCCGTTTATCGACTCTTCGGTGTCAAAGGCAATCCCGTCGCGCCTGACTCTTCCGAGCTCTTTGAGATAGGCCTCGCGGCTGCCGATTGTTTTGTCAGTGAACTTTGTGAATGTGCACCCCGCCAGAATACGGTCCCGTACAACGGGGTTCATCCATGACAGGAGTACCTTGCCGATTGCCGATGAATGAGGAGGGACTACTGATCCGGTCTGGGGGAATACCATGTAGTTGGCATCGGGCTCGACTTTCATGACAATTACAATCCTCTCACCCATAACAATCCCCGCCTGGGAAAGTTCACCATACTGATGACAGAGCTTCTCAAGCCACACGCGCGCAATCATGGTAAGGTCCATGGAGTTGGCGTACTGCATTCCCAGCTGAAAGAGCACGGGGCCAAGCCTGTACTTCTGCGTCATGGGATCTTTTTCAAGCAGGCCGTTCTCCTCAAGGGTTGATACAATATTCTGGATTGTGGGTTTAGGAATCTCAAGCGCCCTGGAGAATTCAGTGATTCCAAGGCTCTTGTCCTGGTCAAGGTAGAGTTTGAGGATATTAACAGCTTTTACAAGGGAATTTATCGTTTTTGACATAATTTTCCTTTATCTGTTCAACATTGTTGAACAGATAACATCAATACAGAACAAAAGTCAATATTTATTTAAAAAAATGTATGAATAGACAGAAAAATTAATACCGGAATTAAGTAATTATATGCATTTTACCGCAGAGTAACAGAACCACACAGGATTTGCATTTGAATACAAACCCTGGTTCAGCAGAGGACAGGGAGAAGATTTTCTCACTCCTGAAGAAAATCCCCCGCATTAATTTTTAATCCGTTCTCCATGTCTCTGCGGCTGCTCCCATCTCAATTTTCCACCACGGGAAATGTAACCCCGCCATTTGGAAACACCGCGACCCTTGCGTTTTTACCTATACATTTTGCGGCCATATTGACAACTTCCTGCGGTTCATATGAATGTTTAAAAAAACCCAGCCGCTTCACCTCGTCTTTTGAGATTGTGGGAATATGAAAAAAGAGATCGTGCTGCCTCATTAACTGCATCGAATAGTATAGAAGAAATTTCTCCTCGACATTCAGCCCCTTCCTCACCTTTTCCAGAAAGGCCAGTACACGGGATGGCCCGATTGCCCGGAGTATACCCTTAACAAGCCAGAGCGGTTTCCCCTTTTCGGGGACAACAATATCATCAATACCGCGGTCCGCACGGATAAAGGCCATGACAACACCGCCCGGTTTAAGAGCAGGGAGAGAGTTCCCCACACACTTCATTCCCTGCTTGAAATTAATATCCATAGGGTTTGAGTTGACTATAACAGCATCGACCTGGCGGTCAAGCCTGAGCCCCGATTCGCTGATATTGAAAGCGACAGCTTCACGGTGACTCTCCACGGGGTCGCCTGCAAAGGCGGCTTTTATTGCGCCGTCGGGACTGAGAACAACATTAAGGCTGAAGATCTGCGCCGGGATCATATGACGGACCTCTTCAAGATCAAGGCGGAAAGAATTCTTCTCAGGTTCCATCCCCACCCTGTTGAACATGTAAGGGGGTTCAGTTATTATTGTATGGTGTGTCCCGATTGTTTCCGCAGAAGCAAGTCCCGGGAGAATATTTTTCATTCCTCCGCCAAATCCGGCGAAAAGATGAGGCTCTGTCATCCCCAGGAGAATTATAAGTCCCGCGTCAGAAAGGTGTTTATTTAACCACACAGGAGTTCCGCGCCCGGTGGTACCGAAATAGCTGTTCTTCATAATATCAAAGGCATTATGATTCTCCCACCTGACCTGCTTAAGATTTCTCGCACCCGCTTTAGCAATCATCTCGTCTTCAGTCATCATGGTGTGTATTCCAAGTCCCGGTATAATAAGGACATTCTTCATCGACGCGCCCCCTTTTTTAAGGGCGCCAAGAACCAGGTGCAGGTAACGGGAAACAGGTGTGGGACGGGTATTATCATCCATAACAATTACAATTTTTTTACCCCGGAGTTTAAGCTTTTCAAGCGGTGGCGAACCTGCAGGCTTCATCAGCGCGTCTGCAATTTTCTTTAACTCGCCGCTCTTCTTTTTTGCTGTACCCGGTGCGGGTTCAGGGTATACAAGTTCCCATGACGACGGAACCTTGAGGGATAGTTTTTCAACTCCCCATGGAATCGTAATCTCTCTCATGATAAACCTCGTGTCTGTTATATTGTTACTATTATTGCCCCTCTTTGATGATTGTTTTTATATATGCCTTCCCGGAGAACAGGCATGAGGAAAATTTGTATAATGACGGAATTCCCAATGGTGCACATATCTGAGAAATTTATGCAACTGTTTTTTAGAACCGACTGCACAGGTATACCGGTTCCGGGACTGTTTTAACGGGGTCAAAAGAGTAAAATAGAACATGGAATTCACAGCTTTTTCAGAAGGGAGGATAAGGGAGAGATAACGGTAGGATAAAGGTAGGATAGAGAAGGGTATTTACTGTAAAAACAGGGATTTTCAGGGGGCATATGGGGGGATTTGCCCGTTGAAGATTATACAGGCCTGTTACGGAATAAAGTTGAAATATAGTAAATTTTGAATATTACGGATTTGTTTAAAAAAGAGTTGAATATACTGTTCGGGCAGTGATAGAGTTAT
>DAONFJ010000101.1:8517-12278 GCA_035403545.1 Spirochaetota bacterium | reverse complement strand
TAGTAACGGTCATTGACCTGGATTACAGGCCCTGTAGCGCATGAACCGAGATCCTGCACTGCATCGAGAGTAAACATTTTGTCTTTAGTTGTCTCGCCCGGTTTTATTCCGAGTTTTTTACTCAAGTGAGCAAGAATTTCATCTGCTCCCTGCAAAAAACCGGGTACGCATGTGTCTACCTGAAGATGGAACTTACCTACAGGCTTTGTGTTGAACATGGTGTAATAGGTTGCAACACCGTAGACCTTGCTTTTGCTGCAGCCGATAGCCCTGGCTGCCTTATCCATTGCTTCTCCGCTCAGATAATTACCGTTCTCTTTCTGGAGATACTGCATAACCGGCATTATGGCAGAGTTTTTCTTTGGATATTTTGCTATTATTTTTTCTATAACGGTCTCCATACCTCTCCTTTTTACGTTAAAATAAACTTTTACCCGTATTTATTGAGATACTCAAAGACAGGAATCATGTAGAAGCCCTTACAGGATGCCTTGCACACATGAATCTTCCAAATTTCAGGAATAATTCTGTTCTGCAGCTGCTATCTTAAGAGTTTTATACGAGTTTATTATGTTTAAGTTAACATAATTGGTATTTAAGTATATATTTATTTGTAATGTCACTTTTGGCACATTAAACGCAAAAGTCAACATAAAATCAAAATTTGTTAGTATAGGCAGACGAAGTATTCATCGTGGAATGACAATATGGTTTGTGTCATAGAACCATATAAACAGAACAAGGGGCAATTACTCCCTGTCCTGTTTAATAATATTAATTTTTAGCTGCAGCGATCTATATATATGGAGATTCACCATTACAATTCCTGCACTTATCACCATGATTCACAGGATAAGCTTCATGGCACACCGGACATATGGCAGTCGGCCCCATTTTTTTACGGGTTACCTGATCAGGGACAACACGGACTTTCTGCATGCTTAGCATGGAATAACCCGCTTCCTTTATCTGGCTCATAAGCAGATCGTGGTCCTGCTCCTTTTTTGTTTTGAGTTTGAGAAACCAGCTGTTCACCTCTGACCAGTTTTTGAGCTTTTCCATATCAAGATAAACCCTGATGCCATCACCGCTTTTTTTATCATATAGCGTCACTGCAAATTTCCCGAAATTAAATATAGTAAGCCAGCCGTTTCCTATCGTACAGGGAGTGAGAAGCTGCACGGAGTCAGGGAGACAGACCGGTGTCTCACAGATAGCGTCGAAAAATTCACCTTCAGGAAGATTATTAAGCGCCATATCAACAATAAATCCCCCTATGAGCAATCCCGGCGCGGCAGCTCCATGGAAGGATATTACAAGCTGCACATACTCCTCATATGAATAAGTTCCGATATTCATGATTAAAACTCCTTAAACTATTTGTTATGTTTTAAAACTGATTTTTTGCTGCTACTCACCGCAAATTCCCTTGAATAGCCTCACGTTCACGTATACCCCGTCGTGTCTTCCCCGTCTCTTATGAAAGACTGAAAACGGGATGCTTCTGTGTCGAACTCGGACACGATGTCCGAAAAGCGTCGACTGCTGCCGCTTCAGCGGCAGCAGGGGGAGTTACATATAAATACTGTATTTTAAAAAACCGGCAGAGATATGTACTTATCAGCCCCCATCCGCCGCATGGGCAACTTCCCCATAAAAAGCGGGAAGGCATTTTATATAAAAATAAAGTCATCAGCCGGATGAATCTAATATGCCAGAGTCAGACGCGTTTCACGCGCAGCTCTCAGGGACTGATCCCGGGCAACTGTCCGCTGCATCCATCCATAATCCGCTTTACCGTCAACTACAGGAAAAATTTCATCCGCAAGATATAATGCTTCATTTATATCATGAGTTACATAAATTGTCGGGAATGAAAATTTTTCTTTCAGGTTTTTCAATTCTTCTCTCAGCCCTCTTCTTGTTACAACATCAAGCGCGGAAAACGGTTCATCAAGAAGAAGAGCCTTGGGACGCCTTGCTATTGCCTGGCAGATAGCACAGCGCTGACGTTCACCTCCCGACACCATATGCGGTTTGCGGTCACGGAGATGGCTTATTCTGAACAGCTCAAAAAGTTCATCTACATCTTTTTTATCATAAGCCGCAAAGGCCGCATTATCATACAGGCTCAAATGAGGAAAGAGAGTATAATCCTGAAAGACATAACCGAGCCTGCGTTTCTGAACTGGAACACTAATGCCCTTACGGGAATCGAACCATGCCCGGTTATTGAACAGGATCTTGCCTTCATCCGGTTTATCAAGCCCTGCCAGCATCCGGATAATAGTAGTCTTACCTCCGCCTGACGGACCGATCATAACCAGCAGTTTACCATCCGGGCAGGAGAAAGATATATCTATATCAAGAAACTTAAGCTTTTTTTTAATAGAAAGATTAATTGACATTGGATGAATCCTTATTGAGCCTGTTTACCAGCAGAAGAAAAGCATAGCTGATCGGTATAAAGCTGAGCGATAAAATCCCGGCTTTGTGATAGTCCATGCTTTCAACTGCTTCATATATTGCTATTGAAGCTACCCTGGTCTCCCCGGGCATACTCCCGCCCACCATCATAAGGACACCGAATGCTCCGATACTATGAAGAAAAACAAGAACCGATGCTGCTACAATTCCGTTAAGACTGTTCGGGAGTATCACGCGGAAGAAAGCGCTTTTTCTCGAAAGGCCCAGAACATAGGCATTCTCAAGGAGCCGCCGGTCAAGTTTCTGAAAAGCGGCTTTCATCGGCTGTACCGCATATGGAATACTGTAAATAACCGACGCAATTACAATCCCGGTAAAAGTAAAAAGAAGAGAGCCTCCGGTAATGCTCCCCCATGCGCTCCCCGCAATTCCTTTAGGCCCCATAAGTATAATAAGATAAAAACCTATAACAGTCGGAGGAAGAGCAGTTGGAAGATAAATCAGCGCCTCAACTAAAGACTTTCCCGGAAAAGCTGTGAATGCAAGCATATAGGCCATTGGAGCTGCAAGTATCATAAGAACCACAGTTGTAACCATAGCCAGTTTCAGGGTAATGTAAAGCGCTGTATAATCCATCTACCTGTAGCCGTATTTTTCTTTTATTTTAACAGCCTCTTTTGAAATCAGAAACGCAGAAAATTTTTGAGCATTTTTTAAATTTTTAGAACTCTTCAGCACGCATGCAGATTGCACGATTGATGGAGCTTCTTTAATTTTATAATAACATCCGGCCTTACCCTTCTCTGAATATACAGCGGAGAGTGCGCAGAATCCCGCATCAACAGCTTCGGTTGAAGCGTACTGAAACGCCTGGGCTATATCCTGGGAGTTTACAAGTTTTGGTTTCAATGAATCATAAAGTCCCGCTTTCTGCAGAGCTTTCATCGCAGCAAGGCCATATGGAGCAGTCTCCGGATTTGCTATTGCAATCTTTTTTATACTTTCATTTTTTATAGCCTTAGTCCAGTCATTGGAGCTGCAGAAATCTTTTTTGGCGGACCATAGTACCACCTGGCCGGCCGCGTAGGTAAAAGGTTTTTCAACAAGCCCCTCTTTAAAGAGACGGGACGGCCTCTCTTCATCTGCTGAAAGAAATATATCGTAGGGAGCGCCATTACTGATCTGGGTGTAGAGAGTGCCTGATGATGTGAACGTTGCTTCTACTTTAATACCGGTTTTTGCCTCAAAAGCAGTTGACAATTCTTTAAATGTCTGAATATAATTTGCCGCAACGCCGGCAGTAATTTTCTCTTCAGCCAGGACCGGCAGAGAAA
>DAONFJ010000101.1:0-8417 GCA_035403545.1 Spirochaetota bacterium | reverse complement strand
CCTTAAAAAAAGCTTTCAATTACAGATAATCATGTTAAAAATAACATAATAAGTCAACATTATTTCCTGATAACAATCATTTTTAAACTTACGGCAGAGAAGACATTCTGAGTTTTTAAAATTTCTTTCTTTAACAGATCTTCCGTATTCTGCAGCAGAATCCTACAGCTGAAACAAATATTTCATTTTACTCTTTCCCGTATCCGTATGTTTTCTTCCCTGAAAAAATTGATAATAATTGGATTGACTGTTGAATCGGATCTTATTATTTTAATTGAAATATTTGAAAGGTCCGGGTACAAAACTTCGTTTTGCATCCGGAGGGAACATTGAGAGGCCGGTTAAAAGATTGCCGCCCCTTAAATTCTGCAATGATTCAGTTATTGCGGCTCATCAGGAGAATATGAAAATCGGTCTGTCAGTAATCATTTATGATAGTGTATGGTATTCACTTGAAGAAGGAATCTATTCTCTGATAAAATTTTGGATACACGCGCCTGTACTGCGGCTCAACAAACTCACCGGCCGCAGCCGGAGTATACGCGGGTATTAAAAAATTATATCATAATAATTAAAACATTAACAGGCACGCAGATCGGAATTTTTCTCATACAACATAAGGAGTTTAACAATGAATAAAAGAGCTATGGTGATTCTTATAACATTTTTTGTGCTCTACTTTTTCGCGAGATACATTTCAAATTTTTATATAGATTATGAATGGTTCAGGCTCAATAACGGGCTGCAGGTTTTCTGGGTGCTTTTCATGACCAAGTTCAATGTACAGGCTATTTTCGGCGTTTCATTTATCGGCCTGTTTATGCTGAACTTTCTGCTTATCAGGCTCCTTGGCGGGAAAGGAAGATTTTTTGTCGAGAATTTTCTTGATAGAATTCAGATACCGGCAATCGGGTCGTCCAGGCATCTTCTGCTGATTATACTTACCTGTATAATTATATTCATAGGATTTTTAATGGGAGGAACAGCCTCCGCTTTCTGGAAAGAGTACCTGATGTATAAAAACGCGGTTCCCTTTGACGGCTTTCCCGCTGATCCGATATTCGGAAAAAATATCGGTTTTTATGTTTTCTCTCTGCCTTTCTACCAGTTCCTTTACGGCTGGTTAATGAGTACACTTGTAATAATTACAATTTTCTCTTCTATCATTCATTTTTTTAACGGAGGGATTTTCTTCAGGCAGGGCAGGATTGATTTTTCCGGATTCTGCAGGGCCCATCTCTCTATACTTCTGGCAATGCTTGTTATACTTTACGGTTTAAGCTACCAGCTGTCAGCTTACGAGCTTCTCTTTTCACAGGTAGGAAAATTTTACGGCGCGGGATACACTGCAGTGAACTCCAAACTTCTTGCATACCGTGTTGCCGAGATTATATCTTTAATAGCAGGCGCGCTGCTTTTGTTTAATGTTTTTAAAAGGAGTTTTAAACTTCCCGTAATAGTAATGTTAACCATCATCCCTGTATACTTTATACTCGGTACGGTTTATCCGGCGCTCCAGCAGAGATTTGTTGTTATACCCAACGAGCTCGACAAGGAAAAACCGTTTATCCAGAACAATATCGATTTTACAAGGCTTGCTTACGGAATAAACAAGGTTGAGGAAATTGACTTTCCCAATACAAGGGACCTGAGTTATAAGGACCTCACAGACAACAAGGCAACAATGGAGAGCGTGCGGTTATGGGACTGGCGGCCGCTCAAACAGACATACAAACAGCTCCAGGAACTTAAACAGTACTACTTCTTCAATGATGTGGACATTGACCGTTATACAATTGACGGTAAAAAAATTGCCGTAAACCTTTCCGCGAGGGAACTCTCCATAGAAGGGCTTGGAGGAAACAGCCAGACGTGGCAGAACCGGCATCTTATATATACTCACGGATACGGCGCTGTTATGAGCAGGGTGGATAAAATTTCGTCCGAAGGGCTTCCTGTATTTATGATACAGGATATACCTCCGAAATCCGACACCGGAATAAAAATCGACAGGCCGGAAGTCTACTACGGCGAACACCAGAACTCATACGCTATAACAAATACATCCATTAAACCGGGCGAGTTCGACTACCCTTCAGGAGATGAAAACAAATATACAACTTACAGCGGAACAGGCGGAATCAAGCTCGATTCATTTTTCAAAAGAGTTATGGCATCGGTCGCATTCGGAGATATCAACCTCCTCATATCAGGAAACATCAGCAATGAGAGCCGTATCCTCTTTAAAAGAAATATTGTAGAGATGGCACAGACCTATGTCCCTTTCCTTGAACTCGATGATGATCCGTACCTTGTGATCTCCGATGGAAAACTGTACTGGATCATCGACGCATACACCCAGTCAGACCAGTTTCCATACTCAACACCAATAAATGTCGGCGGGGCCAATCTCAACTATATACGAAACTCTGTAAAAATAATAATTGATGCCTACGACGGCAGGATCAGCTGCTACATTTCGGACACCACGGATCCGATAATCAAGGCATACGCGAAAATATTTCCCGCGCTTTTTAAAGAGCTGAAAGATGTGCCTGAAGGGCTTAAGGCTCACATAAGGTATCCTGAAACGATTTTCAACATTCAGAGCCAGATGCTTCTTAAATACCACATGCTGAATCCCAACGTATTCTATAACAATGAAGACGCCTGGTCAATACCTACACAGATATACGGAAACCAGGAGGAGCTTGTTCACAGTTACTATCTTGTCACAACTCTTCCGAATGAAAAGCGGAGCGAATTTATTCTTATACTTCCTTTCACACCGTATAAAAAGAATAATATGCTGTCATTCCTTACCGCGAAGTGCGACATGCCGGATTACGGGAAACTTCAGCTTTACCAGCTTCCCAAAGACAAACTGAACTACGGGCCGATGCAGATTGAAGCCCGGATAAATCAGGACCCCGAAATTTCAAAGCAGCTCACGCTATGGAGCCAGAAAGGAACAAATGTCATACGTGGGAATATGCTCGCAATCCCGGTCAAGGAATCTATAATCTATATCGAACCTCTCTATCTTAAAGCTGAAACAAGCGAGATGCCTGAGCTGAAAAAAGTTATAGTTTCATTCTCGGACAAAATTGTAATGGAGAATGACCTTCCGTCCGCGCTTGAGAAACTGTTTTTCGGCGGAGGATTTACAACTGATTCCGAAAAGAACAATACAAAAGGTATGAGCCTCAAATCAATGGCGGACAGGGCATCATTCCACTTTTCAAAAGCTGAAGAGTACATGCGCGCAGGGAACTGGAAAGAATACGGCGAGGAGCTTGAGAGTTTAAAAAATATTCTTAACCAGATGAAGAGCCAGAATAACTGATGAAGATTGAAAGATCATGCGGAGTTCTGCTCCATATAACAAGCCTTCCCGGTAAATACGGGACAGGCACACTGGGTGATGAAGCATATGCGTTTATCGATCTTCTGGCGGATAATGATATCTCATACTGGCAGATACTTCCCACGGGACCGGTTTCCGATTCAATGTGCTACTCCCCCTACTCTTCATTATCAGCATTCGCCGGGAATGAACTTTTTATAAGCACTGACAGAATAAAAACTAAAAAATGGTTCATGGACGAAATCAGTACACCTGAAACAGCAGAAAAATCTTTCACGGATTTTAAAGCTGCGGGAGAATACACTTTAAGCTTCCTTAAAACTGCCGAAATAAATTTCTGGAAACATTGTTCACCCGGAGTGAGAGATGAATTCAATCTCTTCTGCCTCGCGAATGGAGAGAACTGGCTTGATGATTATGCTTTATACAGGGCGCTTTCAAAAAAATTTAATACATTCAGCTGGCTTGAATGGGAGAAGAAGATCGCGCTGAGAGATGAGGACACAATATCATCAGCCCGCGGAGAACTTGAAGATGAAATAAATTTTACAAAATTCACCCAGTTCCTGTTTTTTTCCCAGTGGAATGAACTAAGGGAATACGCGAAAACCAGAAAAGTAAAAATAATCGGGGATATACCGATCTACATGTCAATGGACAGCGCCGATTCGTGGGTGGCACAGAATATACTTGAGATTGATTATGACGAAATGAGGCCCTCGTATATCGCAGGAGTCCCGCCCGATTACTTCAGTGAAACAGGACAGTTGTGGGGCAACCCCATATACAGATGGCACGGTGAGGACGGCGGGCTCAAAGAAGAGACCTACCAGTGGTGGCTGAAGCGTATCAGGCACTCACTGAATCTTACGGACATTATACGAGTAGATCATTTCCGGGGTTTTGAATCATACTGGTCGGTTAAATATGGTGAAGAAACAGCAATTGACGGGGAATGGATTAAAGGCCCGGGGAAAGTTTTTTTTGACCGTCTTATTGCGGACATGGGAGAGCTGCCCATTATCGCCGAAGATCTCGGCGTGATTACTCCCGAAGTAAAAAAACTCCGCGACAGCCTCAGCCTGCCGGGGATGAAGATACTTCTCTTCGCCTTTGACCAGAATAATAAAAACGAATATCTTCCGCATAACATAACGGATAAACACTGTGTAGTATATACCGGGACCCATGACAACAATACGGCAAACGGCTGGTTCTATAATCAGTCGATGTATGAGAACGACAGAAATTATGTGATTGAATATCTTGCGATGAAAGACTGGAGTGACTTTCACCTTAGAATTATACGCGAAGCAATGGCAACCATCGCGGACCTTGTCATAATTCCTGCGCAGGACATTCTGGGATACAACAGTGAATTCCGGATGAATACTCCGGGCACAACGGAAAACAACTGGAAATGGAAGCTTACTAAGGGTGCTTTGAATAGTGAGAACATGGGGAAAATAAAACGGATGGCACATCTGTTTTCAAGGATACCGGAGGAATGAGACATCAATAGCCTTCCCCATTGAAAGCCCCCTAAATCCCCCGGAGGGGGACTTGGAGATAATGTTATTTATATAAGATGTGCTGCCCCAAGTTCAAATTTTTGCTTTGCCAACGACCGGGGTGCGGGAGTTTTATATTTATTATTAACGCAACATAAACAAGGAGATAAAATAAAATGAAAAGACTCATAACAGTAATAGCAGCAGCGGCTGTTGCTCTCAGCTTAACATCATGCGGATATAACACCATACAGGCAAATGAAGAGGAAGTATTTGCAGCATGGGGAGATGTTGAAGCGGCTTACCAGAGAAGGATGGATCTTATCCCGAATCTTGTCGAAGTAGTTAAAGGATACGCGGCGCACGAGAAAGACACACTCACCGCGGTAACAGAGGCAAGATCAAAAGTAGGCTCATTCCAGGTTACAAAAGATGTACTGAAAGATCCTGCAGCGTTTCAGAAATTTCAGAGTGTCCAGGGCGATCTTTCATCAGCGCTATCAAAACTCATGGTGGTAGTGGAAAAATATCCTGACCTCAAGGCAAACCAGAATTTTACAGACCTGCAGCACCAGCTAGAGGGAACAGAAAACAGAATCAATGTAGCGCGGGTCAGATACAACCAGTCAGTTCAGAAATTCAATACTTCTATAAGGACATTTCCGAACAGCCTTACAAACAGCATGCTTCTCCATCTTGACAGGAAAGAGCCTTTCAAATCACAGGAAGGGGCATCAACAGCACCCAAGGTAAAATTCCAGTGAAAAATTATTTACTGATAATTATTACAGCGGGTTTTCTGATACCGGCGGCCTGGAGCTATGCTCTTGAGGTCCCTGCATTAAAAGGGCGCGTAAATGATTATGCGGATATGATTTCACCCGAGGCGGAATCTCTCCTCGAAGAGAGGCTTAAATCATTCGAAATGTCAGACTCCACGCAGGTTGTGATACTTACAGTAAACTCACTCGAAGGTGACGCGCTGGAGGACTTCACTATCCGCGTGGCCGAGAAATGGAAAATAGGGCAGACGAAAAAAGATAACGGTGTAATACTCTTCGCTTCAAAAAACGACAGGCGCATGAGAATTGAAGTGGGCCGCGGGCTTGAAGGGGTTCTTACAGATTTACTTTCCGGGCGTATTCTGGATAATGTTATCAGGCCGAAGTTCAAGGCCGGTGATTTTGACGGAGGGTTTCTTGACGGAACAGGTTCAATCATCGAAGCATGCAGGGGCGAGTTTAAAAATGACACGCCGCCTGGATCTTCACCGGATAATGAATCACCCATAGGCAAATACCTGATATTTATTCTTGCACTGCTTTATTTCGCAGTAATAATTGTATCCAGATTCTCAAAAATTTTAAGCGGAGGTATCGGTGCTGTCAGCCTGCCGGCGCTTGTCTTTTTCGGTTTTGCCCCGATGGGATTTGCCGGGATCATTATATTCGCGGTTATAGGATTTATAGCTGCCCTGATAATTCCGTACATGCCGATCGGCGGAGGCACCTCCGGCGGTTCAGGTAGAAGTTCAAGCTTCGGAGGAGGAGGTTTCTCCGGCGGCGGCGGAAGTTTCGGAGGGGGAGGAAGTTCAGGAGGATGGTAATGAATAATAAATATGAATCATTTTTTACAGAGGATGAAAAACAGCTGATTGAAACATCGATCAAAGAGGCGGAATCCCGTACATCGGGAGAGATAGTAACAATGGTAGTCGAAAGAAGTGACGGATACAGAGATATAGATGTAATCGGCGGAATTACTATCGCCGCGATGATATCTGTTTTTCCAGCTGAAATAGTTTATGCGAACTCGGAGTTTTTACTGCGAAAGATTATACCGTCCATGAGCTGGTTTTCACAGATACCTGACGGAACACGATTTGTCACCGGGCTCACCGCATTCATTGCTCTTACAATAATACTTCATTTCCCTGTAAAATTATTGTTTATCAAATTCCCGAAGCTGAAAAGGCTTTTCCTCTCTATAAAACGAATGGATGCGGAAGTCAGGGAGAGGGCATTAAGCGGGTTTCATGAACATGGACTCGGAAATACCAGGGATGCTACAGGTGTACTTTTCCTCATATCCATATTTGAGAGAAGAGTACACGTTCTGGCTGACCATGGAATCTACACAAAAATCAGGCAGGAAACTCTCGATAAATACGCAGCCTCAATAAGTAAAGGAATTGCATCCGGTAAAGGAGCCGAGTCTCTCTGCGGCGCAATAAAAGACGCAGGGGATGAACTGGAACGGCATTTCCCCGGGAAGAGTGATGATAAAAATGAGCTTTCCAACCGTATAGTTACTGAAAGATAGTACAGCGGGGATAAACTTATGAAAAAGATTTTATTAGTTCTTGCCATACTGCTGGGTACAACTATTCTTTCAGCGGATGATGCACAATTCCCCGTTCTGACCGGGCCTGTAGTTGACAGTGTAAATCTCCTCACACCTGAACAGAACAGGCTCCTTTCGGAAAAACTGCTGAATTTTCAGAAAACTAAAGGGAGCCAGATTGCAGTCTGCATAGTCCCGACTACCGGTCCTCTGACAATTGAAGACTACGGAATTCAGCTTGAGCAGAAATGGAAAATCGGACGGGCAAAGATCGATGACGGAATAATTATTATTATAGCAAAGAATGACCGGAAAATGCGGATAGAAACCGGTTACGGGCTGGAACACATTGTTACAGACCTTCGCGCGGGAAGAATTGTTGATTACATGATGGCGCCGGAATTCCGCAAGGGTGATTTTTACAAAGGGATAGATACCTCGGTTGATTCGCTGATAACCTATATCAACGGCGGAGACATACCGGCTCTTTCATCAGAGACGGTAAGTACAGCGTCTGTTACTTCAAACGCTGATGAAACCGGATTTAATATAGGGGCAGGATTCATCATAGGAAGTATAATATTATTTATCATCCTGCTGGCGATGGGAAAAACAATATTGTCCATTGTATTAACTTATTTTCCGTTTTGCACAGGACTTTATCTCATAGGTACCGGCCTGCCGTCAGAAACAGCAGTCATCGGGGGATTCGCAATGCTGCCATTTGCAATCATAGCTTTAATGGTAAAATACGCTCCGGCAGGTACAGGTTCAGGTTCCACAGGATATTCATCGGGCAGCTCTTCTTCATCGTCATACAGCTACAGCAGTTCTTCAGGCAGTGATTCATACAGCGGAGGCGGCGGAGATTCAGGAGGAGGAGGCGCTTCAGGGAGCTGGTAGTTTATTTTCAACATCTTTCTTCCCCATCCGCCCGTCGGGCACCTTCCTTGTGACGGGATCTAATCATCACCCACATCTTCCGTGTAGCCCCCGAAATCCCCCGGAGGGGGACTTGAAGATTGCTTTGCAAATAAACATCTATAATTAATATTATATTTATGAATTCAAAAGTCAGGTCACCAAAGTATGTTATTGAGCTGGCAAAAAAAATGAGAGTCAATTTAACTATTCCTGAAGAAATTTTATGGGAAAAATTTAAAACCAAAAAAATTGAAGGGCATAGATTCAGGATT
>DAONFJ010000100.1:6138-12379 GCA_035403545.1 Spirochaetota bacterium | reverse complement strand
CCCCGCCGCCTTCGGCGGCGGGGATAATAGTACATTTTCTATTATAAAAAAGTTTGGGAATTATTACTGAATAATATGATAGAAACGTATCTTCAGATTAAAAATTATTTAAGGCTAAAATATGGAGGATATCAGAATGTCAGAAATATAAATGATCCGGGGAGGCGGCAGCTACTGAAACAGCAGTTTAATCTGAATTGATGAATAAAACACCCTGTAAAAAATCCTGTTTTTTTCAAAAATATTATTGACACATATGTTTCTACCAATAGAAACGTTTCTGTATATAGAAAAAATGCCGTGTTAATGCTTTTTCATATATCAACAATTAACAAATCAAAGGAGTAAAAACAATGCCGAAAATACCGTACAAGACCTATCTCTCAGAAGAGGAAATGCCTAAACAATGGTATAACGTCCGGGCAGATATGAAAGAACAACATGATCCCCTTCTAAATCCGGGAACCCTGCAGCCGCTGAAGACAGAGGACTTGTACCCGATATTCTGCGAAGAACTGTGTAAACAGGAAATGGATACTAAAACCAGGTATATCGATATTCCGGAGGGAGTACTGGATTATTACAAAACATTCCGTCCGTCACCTTTGATCCGCGCCTATAATCTTGAAAAAACACTGGATACACCCGCAAAAATATACTTTAAATTTGAAGGGAATAATACTTCGGGGAGCCATAAGCTTAATGCAGCCGCGGCAATGGCATATTACGCCAAAGCACAGGGCCTCAAGTCTCTGACAACAGAAACAGGAGCGGGACAATGGGGTACAGCCCTGTCTATGGCCTGTTCTTATTTCGGCCTTGACCTGACAGTTTTTATGGTCAAGGTATCTTTCGCCCAAAAACCTTTCCGGAAAGCTGTCATGGAAACTTATGGTGCAAAAATCATTCCAAGCCCTTCCAATACAACAGAGGTCGGCCGCGCAATACTGGCAAAAGATCCCGATACCGGCGGCAGCCTGGGCTGCGCAATCTCAGAGGCTATCGAGCTTTCCATGAAAGATGACAACTGCCGTTATGCTCTTGGTTCTGTTCTGAACCAGGTACTGCTGCATCAGTCAATTATCGGCCTTGAAAGCAAAATTGCCATGGAGAAACTCGGAGAATACCCGGATATCGTTATCGGATGTGCAGGCGGCGGATCTAACCTTGGCGGACTGATGTCTGCATTCATGCAGGACAAACTTACAGGCAGAACTAATTCCCGGTTTATCGCAGTGGAACCGGCTTCGTGCCCGTCACTAACACGCGGGAAGTATGCTTACGATTTCTGCGACACAGGAAAAATTACTCCTCTTGCCAGGATGTACACTCTGGGCAGTGATTTCATGCCGTCACCGAATCATGCAGGAGGCCTCCGTTATCACGGTATGTCTCCCATACTTTCCAAACTTTATCATGATGGATACATTGAAGCGATCTCTGTAGAGCAGAACAAAGTATTCGATGCAGCGACCATGTTCTGCAAGCGGGAGCAGATTCTTCCCGCGCCGGAATCCTCTCATGCAATCTATGGCGCGATTCAGGAAGCTCTTAAGTGCAAAGAAACAGGGGAAGCTAAAACTATCCTGTTTGGCCTCACAGGCACAGGCTACTTTGATATGAACGCCTACATGCAGTATAACGAAGGAACTATGACAGATTATATTCCTACGGATGCGGATCTGCAGACAGGATTCAACGGATTGCCGAAGGTGGATTAGTTATAACATAAAAATTAAAAAGAAGAGCTACCCGGCTCTTCCTTTTACCGCACATTTTCATTCTCTTTTCATACTCCTTACTAAAAAAGAAAGCTGCCTTATGGCAGCTTTTCTTTACTTTTTATCCTTATCATCTTCCGGTTTATCTTTAATAGACTTTTTGAATTCCCTGATGCCGGAACCAATATCTTTAGCGATACCCGGAATTTTATTTGCTCCGAAGAGAACAAGAACTATAAGAAAAATAATTACAAGCTCACCCATTCCCGGCATAGCAAATGCATAATTCAGAGTTATGTTGCTGTACATATTTTAACCTCTTATATAAACTGATAAAACACAATTGAAAGGCATTTAAAACATATACTGAAAAAATATCAAAGACTTTTTATCTTATTTTTCAGTAAAAATGCGGGAATTATTCATAGAATTTCCGTTGCATAAAGCCCATGCCCTCACCCGCCGCAGACGGGAGAGTGTGAGTGAACAGCAGCTGCGCGCGGATGAGGGCACTTATTATAAAATACCATAGAAAAAATATTTCTAATAATTGACAACAAGTGTTAATTTTTATATCCTGAACAGGATTACCCCTTTGATGTATGGAGATAAACTATGGAATGGATTATTGCCCTTCTGACTCTTACTTTTCTTGAAATTGTACTTGGCGTAGATAATATAATATTCATTTCAATTCTTACAAACAGACTCCCGGAATCACAAAAAAAGAAAGGGCGGATTATCGGACTTTCACTTGCTCTCTGTTTCAGAATCATTCTTTTATTTTCACTGACATGGATGATTAAACATCTTACAAATCCGTTATTCAGTGTGCTGGACTTTCACTTCAGTGTAAGGGAACTTGTCCTCATCGCGGGAGGATTATTCCTTCTTGCAAAAAGCACCAGTGAACTTCACTATAAAATTGAAGTCCAGAACAGCAGCGAAAAAACAATGCCGGCAGCTGCGGGCTTCATAAATACAATTATCGAGATAGGCCTTCTCGACATAGTATTCTCATTTGATTCTATTCTTACCGCTATAGGGCTTACCGACAGGCTCCCTGTAATGATTACAGCAGTTTTCATCTCAATAGTATTCATGATGATTTTTTCCGGTACGGTCGCAGACTTCATCCACAGGAATCCTACCCTGGAAATTCTGGCTCTCTCATTTCTGATTCTTATAGGTTTTATGCTGGTTCTTGAAGGATTTCATCACGAGATTCCCAAAGGTTATATCTATTTTGCAGTATTCTTTTCGCTCGGAGTTGAAGTACTTAATATGAAGTTCAGAAAAAAACACGGTGCAGTTATCCCGGAACAAGCGGATTGATATGATGAAAGGTTACCAGTTTTTTATGTTTATCACAATTTTCCTTACGATATTGCTTTCAGGAAATTTTTACGTTTTCGCCCGCGGATGGCAGGCGCTGCCGGTAAACACTGCGGTTAGGGTAATCTATTCCGTTCTTTTTTTCTTTCTATCTTTTTCATTTATAGCCGGAGAGGTTTCTGAAAAAACCGGCCTCATCGGGAACAATAAAATTCTAATACTCATCGGCTCGACATGGCTTGCATTTCTGTTATATGCTATTCTTCTTTTACTGCTGATTGATATAGTCAGAGGTTTAAATTTTTTCATTCATTTTCTCCCGTCAAATGAGATGCTTAAAGCAGATAATGTTCCGCTTAAACTCATGATCGGAGTTTTATCAGTTACTTCTCTAATCGTAATTGCCGGAATTATAACAGCTTCACACCCCGTAGTAAAAACTATTGATCTAAAGATCGACAAGAATGGGGGAATTGAAAACTCTCTGAATATAGTAATGGCATCGGATATACATCTTGGAAATATTGTCGGAAGAAAAAAATTCCGGTTTCTCGCCGATACCATTAACTCTCTCAATCCCGATGTTGTTTTATTCCCGGGAGATTTTTTCGATGAAACACTCGGCCCCGTTGTAAAAGATAATATGGGCGGACTGGTGGAATCGATCAGGGCTGCATACGGTGTCTACGCTGTCACCGGGAATCACGAGTATATCGGCGGAGTAACAGAAGCAGTAAACTTTATGACAAAACATAAAATAAGAGTACTTCGTGACGAAACAGTGGAGATAAACGGTTCCATACTTCTGGCCGGACGGGAGGATAGAAGCATAAACCGTTTCACCGGAGGAAAAAGAAAATCTATTGAAGAAATACTTCAGGGGAAAAACACGAAGCTCCCTGTAATACTAATGGATCACCAGCCGTTCAGCATTAATGAATCTGTTAAAAATAATATTGATCTTCACCTTTCCGGGCACACGCACAACGGGCAGCTCTGGCCTCTGAATTTTATCACAGATGCAATTTTCGAAGTGGCTTGCGGATTCAGAAAAATCAGCAATACAAATGTTTATGTTTCAAAAGGTTATGGGACATGGGGCCCTCCTGTAAGAACCAGCGGAAGGCCGGAGATTGTTGTTTTCCAGATAAGATTTACAGAATAACTAAATTTTAATTTTAATAAAGAATAAACTAAAAGTTGAAAAACTCTATGATACCTGCTAATTTCCTGTCAGATAGATTATTAAAAATCTATTGAAAAAGGAGGCAGAGTATGACTTATGCAATAGATAAATACATGAATGCACAGGTGATATACTGGAAAAAACAGAAAGAACAGCTTAACGAAGCTGAAAAAGTTAACCGGCACCCCTTTGTTACAATTTCACGTGAATACGGATGTGGCGGGTTTATGGTAGCCGCAAAGATTGTTGAAATATTCAATGATGAGTTAAAGCCCGATCCCCAGTGGGCAGCTTACGATAAAAAAATACTGGACAGGCTTATGAAAGATACAGGCCTTTCAGCACATCTTGTAGAAACGCTTACAGAAAAAGCGCGCAGCAAAATGACCAATATAATTCAGACGACTTTCAGTTCATTCCCTCCACAGGTTGCAATACACAAAAAACTCACAGAAATGATCGCGCTTCTGGCTCTTCACGGTAATGTTGTAATAGTTGGACGGGGCTCAAACATGATTACAAAAAATTTCATCAATGGATTCCACGTAAGGCTTGTGGCTCCGGTCAGCCGCAGGGTTGAAAAAATTTCAAAAGAAATGAACATCAGCAAAAATGAGGCCCTTAAACTCATCAATGAAAAAACTAAACAGAGAGATGAATACATGAAGGAGTTTCTCAGATTTGATCTGACAGACCCGCACAACTATGACCTGACAATAAATGACGGAGAATTTACTGTAGAACAGGCAGCAGGACTCATCATTGAAGGGATGAGGATAAAAGGTATTCTCGTGAAATGATTATTATAAGAGCCGCTAACTTTCCGCCGGATCTGCGAATGATAATCAAAACGGATAAGTAACGCCGCTTTAATCAAGACTTGTCTCATGCTCCCGCCAAATAAAACCATTAGATTAAAAAATATATTTTACCCTTACCTTAAAACAGAATCAGCGTAATTATATTAAAAAATTGTTTTAAAATTTTACTGATACAAAAATTATTTACAAAATAAATTAATGATGGAACCATTTCCGGCAATCCGGGGTCTAACTGTAATTGTTATAAATGATGAGTAAAAAAATTGATGACCCTGTAATTATCGTATACGTAAAATTGTACTATATATAAAATCAGTTATATATGCCTTATCAAATTAATAAGTTCTCCGGAGCAGATTAAAAATGATTTCATTAAATAGATTTAACAGCAGACTCAGCAGTAAAATTCTCATTCTGATTTCGTTTATTTTTATACTGTCGGTAACATTATTATTAAATTTCTGTAATAAAGAAACCACCGTAAAGCCGGAACGCGGACCTGTCGTAGAAGCAATATATGCCCTCGGTACTGTGAAAACAGATAAAATATATAATGCCCGGTTCGGGATGAATACTACCGTAAGGAAACTATATGTCAGGGAGGGCGACACTGTCGATAAGGGAACCCCGCTCGTGATGGGAGACACATCTTTCCCTCTCACTGCCCCGTTTGCAGGAGTTGTCACCACGGTAAATTATCTCGAAAATGAAATGGCTGCAGCAGGCCAGGTTATACTTACCATTTCAAGTATAACGAATCTTTATGTAAAAGTCTCACTGGACCAGGAATCAATCATCTCCATCAGAAAAGGCCAATCTGCAGAACTCAGTTTTGAAAATCTGAGAGATGAAAAAGTAACGGGAATTGTTGAGGCGGTATATCTTTCCGGTGATGAATTTATTGTACGGATTGGTGCGGAAAAATTCCCGCAGGGGATTCTTCCGCAGATGACGTGTGATACCGCAATTACTATCCGTAAAAACGGGAATGCCATGCTGATACCGGCCTCTGCTGTTAAAGCCGGAAAAGTCGACCTGATAAGAAATGGTAAAAGAATGACTGTGCCGGTAACAATAAAAAAAATCGATTCAAAAAAAGCTGAGGTACTTGGCGATTCAATACTTCCTGATGATAAAATATTTATTTCAAAAGGAAGAGAGAGCAATAAGGATTAACG
>DAONFJ010000100.1:0-6038 GCA_035403545.1 Spirochaetota bacterium | reverse complement strand
ATGTGGTTTTTAGCGCTAAGGCATATATTCTCCAGGAAGAGCCAGACTCTTCTTACATTTCTGGCAATTGTACTCGGCTCAGGAGGTTATGTTGTATTCTCAGGCATACAGCTGGGCTTTCAGGATTATATGATAAAACGGCTTATCGAAAGAAGCGGCCATATTAATATATCAACACGGGACGATTTCATTACAGCTGAAACTCTTAAAGACATCTTCTATAAAGGGGAAAACGTACACTGGATTAATACCCCGTCAGGAAGGCGGTCTTATGACAGCCTTACAAGCCCTAACGTCTGGTACAGGAAACTG
Organism: Spirochaetota bacterium; assembly: GCA_035403545.1. Classification (GTDB taxonomy): domain Bacteria; phylum Spirochaetota; class UBA4802; order UBA4802; family UBA5550; genus WRGT01. The sequence continues at coordinate 5,726 of DAONFJ010000100.1, read as the reverse complement.
AAAAGCAGCCCCAATGTTATCGGATACGCTCCAATGATTTCCAAAGAAGCCATAGCCAGCCGTGGAGGATTTACTCAGACCGTAAATTTTATAGGGATAGATCCCGAACTTCAGGTATCTGTTACAAATCTGGCGGATGATGTAACTTATGGAGATTTAAACTCGCTGAATAACGGCACTTCACTGATTTTCGCGGGAGAAAGATTACTTCAGATTCTCGGTGTAAAGATAAATGATACAATTAATATTTCCACCTCTGACGGGATCGTCACTCCGATGAAGATTATCGGCACATTCAACTCAGGGGACAGAAGAAGTGACGAACGCAATATTTACGCATCATTGATTACTGTCCAGAAAGCTACATCATCTCCGGGTGAAGTCACATCTATCATTGTTAAAATTAAAGAGTTCAGCCGTGCGGCAGAGATTGCAACCGAGTGGAGTACACTCAGCAGAGACAGGGTGGAAAGCTGGGACCAGCTCAACAGTGACCACCTGAGTATGATGTCAACACAGGACATCGTACGGCTGGTAACCACTAGCGCATTTATAGTTATAGTGGCCTTTGGAATCTATAACATCCTCAACATGGTAGTTAATCATAAAAAAAGAGATATCGCAATACTCAGGTCAATAGGCTATGATGAAAAAGATACTTCATTTCTTTTCCTGATTCAGGGTGTGCTTATCGGGCTTGCAGGAGGGCTGGCGGGTTTACTCCTCGGTTTTGCCGCCTGCCAGTACATTGAAACTATCAAACTTCCCATGGGAAGACAGCACATGATGATTTCATGGGATATAATGATTTATATCAAAGCTTTTCTGCTCGTATTCGGCGCATCAATTATTGCGAGCTTCTTCCCGGCGCGCGCGGCAGGAAGATTATCACCTATTGAAATTATAAGGGGAGCAGACTAGACATGAATGCAATTGAATGCAGAGAGATTGTAAAATCATTTGGCGAACCTCCGCTGGTTGTGCTTAAATCAATATCCCTTACAATTGAGAAAGGTGAATTTGTCGGAATCACCGGACGGTCCGGCTCGGGGAAGTCCACACTTCTTTATGTCACAAGCGGGCTTGATGAACTGACCTCGGGAGAGGTACTCCTTTCGGGAAAAAATATACATGAGTTTGAAAGTAAAGAACTTCATCTCTTCAGAAACAGGAAGATGGGATTCGTGTTCCAGTTTCATTATCTCCTCCCTGAGCTTACCGCTCTTGAAAATATTCTGATACCGGCAAGAAAATTTAATGAAGATAAAAAGCGGAGCAAATACGCGCTTTCACTAATGGAAGAGTTCGATGTTATCCACTGCAAAGATAAAATACCTTCAAAAATGTCCGGGGGCGAGATGCAGAGAACAGCTATTGCAAGGTCACTGATAATGGACCCCGAACTGCTGTTCGCAGATGAACCCACAGGAAACCTCGATTCGGAAAACGGGATAAAAGTAATGGACATTTTAAAAGAGGTAAACAGACGCCTGGGTACTACAATACTTATGGTTACACATGAACCTGACTTCGCCGCGATGGCAAAAAGACAGATACATCTCATTGACGGAAAAATAGACAGTGATTCATCAGACTCAAGGAGTAAAAAAAAATGACAGAATACATCCGCAGCAGATACAAAATTATTGCATCGGTGTTACTGCTTATACTGCTTTCAGTAAGTCATGGTATTGCAGAGGAAAATTCCAAACACGCAGAAAAAATATCATATAAATATTTTATCGATAGTATAAAACAGCAGCTCCCTGAACTGAGAAAAAACAGGCTGCAGGTGGAAAAAGCAAAAAATACAGTATATGGCGCCGGCAGCACTGAAGACATCTATCTGTCCGGGGAAACGGGTTATTCAAAAAGCGATATTCTTTCGCAGGGAACAACTACCGGAAAAAAAGACTACTCCTCAAAAATCGGTTTAACAAAAAAAATTGCCCGCACCGGAACAGAAATCAGCACCGGTGCTGCATATAACAGAACAGAGTATGGTAATGACGGTTCAACGGCCTATCACTACCCGTCAGTATACGTAAAGTTTAATCAGTCCCTTTTGAAAAACGCTTTCGGCACAGTTGACCGGTACGCGGTTAATAACGCGAAAATGCAGTACGAAATAGAAAAACTCAGAGAAATAGAATCAAACAAAACAGATATGAATTATTATAAAAAGCTCTACTTCACATGGATTGAATACAGAGAAGAACTGAAAATGATAAACAGTTCAATCAGCACATCAAAAAAACTGGCAGAAAATATAAAAAACAGATTCAGATCAGGTATGGTCAACACAGCGGATCTCTACAGTTCGGCTGCCGTTGTTCTGAAATACCAGATAGCATATGAAGAGTTGAAAACAGAAATGAATGCAATGGAATCCGAACTTGCAATTTTTTTTAAAGAATTAAAAGACGAAAATAAAATTCCGGATGATACCGAGTTCTTTTCCTTTTTTACCAATTCACTTGCCTCGGAATATCCGGCAATAACCTTCGACAGGACCGCAAACGCGGAGATTTACAGGCTTACAAAGAACAGCCTTAAATATACTGCAGATGTTTCAGAAAACAAACTGCTTCCTCAACTTGACCTTGTCGGAGAATACACCAAAAAATCCGAAAACGAAACTTTTACAAAATCAGCTGAGAATCTTAACTCGACAGACTATTATCTGGGATTTTCATTTTCATATCCTCTTCAGAATACCGAAAACAGCAGCAAACTTGAAGAGACAAAATTATCAATTGAAGAGATAAACAGTGAATATTCCATTTCACAAAACTCATACAACAAAAGTCTCGATGCGATCGTCAGCCGCTATAAGGATTCCCGGAACCTTTTAACTCTCCGTGAAAAAAGAATCGAAACGCTTGAAGAAAAATACAGATTTGAACTTCAGAAGTATCAGCAGTCTCAACTCGATCTCGAAACACTTATTAATACATCAATAGATATAACTAACGAAAAAATATCATTAATTCAGTTAAAAAAACAGATTATAGAAAACTATATAGATTATTCAGATCTGACTGAAAAAATTGAATAATAAATTTTTAATGCCAGATTTAATAATATTTGTAAAACAGGTTTTAAAAAATTCTCCAGGAACGTCACATCACCAAACTTTGTGTTATGCGGACTATTTAATTCGATTAAACATCATTAATCAAAAATATTTTATTAAAATAACAACTATCTTGACATTATTCATACATAAAATTATCCCAGTTCAGTATTCTAAATGTTCAATTAATGGCCGTGCGGCAGCATTAGAAAAATGAATTTTTAGATTATTTTGTAAGTTAATAATTGACTTTTTTATGATTCTAAATATTACAGAATAGTTATTATAAGACATAATATTAATCAAATTTCAGGAGTAAAAAAGAAAATGAGTAAAACTGCCGATGGCCAGGTTGCCCGGGATGCGTACAAAAGAACAGAAATAAACGGCGGGAAATACTATGGTAAACACCTCATGGTTACAGCTATTGACTGCAATGAAAATCTGCTCGATTTAAATTCCGTGTCCCGGTTTATAACAGAAATGGTTCCGCGAATTGATATGGTTCCCTACGGGGATCTGGTTATAGCCAGGTTCGGCGAAGGCATAGAAGAAGGTATATCTGCGGTACAGCTGATAGTCACAAGCGCAATTACAATTCATACAAATGATATGATGCGTGATTTATATCTCGATGTTTTCAGCTGTAAATGGTTCGAAGAAGATACTGTTATTAATATGATAAAAGAATTCTTCGCTCCTAAAGAAATCAAAGAAAACACAATTTTAAGGAGATAAAGCAAATGATCGAAGATCATGTTCCGGACCGGTTTTATCCGGACTTCTATCCCAGGTTCAAAAATGAACCGACTAAGGATATGTTTCAAATCATCAAAACTGATGATGTTGGAGAAGGAATTATATCGCTTGCGCCTTTTTCAGCAGGTGAAATAGTTTTTAAATTTGCCGGCGTCCTTCTGAGTGAAGTGACACTTTTTACACTTCAGATGCAGCCGGGATATCACCTGCATGATCCTTTTTTTATGGGAAAAGTGCTGCATAGCTGTGACCCGAATATGTATTGTGATATGACCACTCAGACTTTTACTGCTATTAAAGAAATAAAACCGGGTGATTTTCTCACCATGGATTATGAAACAACTGAAGATGAGCTCTACCGTTCTTTCGAATGCCAGTGTGGAGCTCCTAACTGCAAAAAACTGATAAAGGGGAAAATTTTCCGCTTACAGCATATTCAGGGTCTTTCCGACATTCAATATGCTGTTGCGGATACCTGATTGTGAACTATAATACAATTCACTAAATAAACAAAAAAGCGGCGCATATGCGCCGCTTTTTTATGTTCATCGCATTCCCGCTTATTTTACCGGTTCGACTTTGCACGGGATATAACGGTGGAAAGGAGTACCTGCGAACCTGTCACGGTGTGTGCTCTTTGCGAGCCTGTTCGCATTGGCTCCATATGTCTTACCCTGAAATTCAAGCCCGAAACCATGAGGAATCATCACATACCTGCGGCAAGTCTGTTCTGTCACTTCAAGTTCAACTTCAACTGATCCAGCTTCGGTCGATACCTTAACCATATCGCCGTCTTTAAGCCCGAGCTTATCGGCGTCGGCAGGATTCATGATACAGGTGCATGCACGCTTGCCTTCATTCCACGCCGGATTCCGCATCAGAGTGTTGGCGTTAAACGGCAAGTGCCTTCCTGATGAGAGGATAAAGGGAAATTCAGCTTTAAGCGCAAGATCCTTTTTCTCCTGTTCCGGTGTAATCTCCGAAAGCCATCCCGCCATCTCCGGGATATATATATTCAGTTTTTTATCTTCATTGCTTATATCAGAGAAATTATCATCCGGGTCAGATTTCCCGATCCACAGGCCTTCGGGATGATCCATTATAGCCTTAAAGACCTCTTCACCAAGGAGCGGCCCTTTGTTGAAACCTATACGTACAGCGTTTTTCTTGAAACTCCCCGGTGCGGTCATGAGCATAGCCCAGAGGTTTGCAAGATTTCCGGATCCCATCTCCTCACCTAGAGTTTTTGCAACTATGAACGGCATGGATTTAAGAGCAGAAGGATTTGCCTTTCCGTAATTCATCAGTTCCATTCCGAACTTCAGCCTGTTTTCCTTTGCCGCAGCGTAGAGCGTTTCAGGAATTTCAGGGATAAATCCCATTTTATCGGCTATGCGCATGTGTATTTCACCCAGCTCCAGCTGTTCACCTTCCGGTTTTACTACCGGTCTCCTCATCTGAAAATATATTTCAGGCCATGTCCATGCGAAGAATGAAGCATCCCATGATTCATACCCGGTTTTTGCCGGCAGAATATAGTGTGCAAACTTTGCTGTTTCTGTCATTGCAATATCGCATACGACAAGAAGTTCAAGTTTAGAAAATGCCTCCTCGTAAGCAGTGGTATCAGCGAATGACCGGAGAGGATTGCTCTGCGTACACATAACAGCGCGAAGTCTGTCAGGTCTGCTGCTCATTATCTCCTCCGGCATAACGTTAGGAGGGAATATCCCGCATAATGCAGGGTAACCGGTTTCAACTGTACGCCATGTTTTCTCATCCCGTTCATCAGAATGCCCTACTATCGGCATGAGAAATCCGGGGATTACATTCCCCCCGGGGACGCAGAAATTCCCTGTTATTGTAAATAAAACAATTTCAAGATATGTTG
>DAONFJ010000099.1:0-12408 GCA_035403545.1 Spirochaetota bacterium | reverse complement strand
AACTGAAAATTAAACCGGAGATAAAATGAAATTTTTATTTGAGATGTTCCCTATCATTCTTTTCTTTACCGCCTATAAATTTAAAGGAATCTATGTTGCCACCTCTGTAGCAATAGCAGCAAGTATCATACAGATAACTTTTGCTTATTTTAAAAACAAAAAAGTCGAGAAGCCGATGATTATAAGCCTTGTTGTAATAGTTATTTTCGGAGGCGCCACACTTTTAGTCCATAATGAAATGTTTATAAAATGGAAGCCAACTGTCCTCTACTGGATTTTTTCCGGTGTGCTGCTTATAGGACGTTATGTTTTTGACAAAAACTTTATTCAGGCAATGCTCTCGAAACAGATCACTGTTCCTCTTCACGTATGGGAAAAACTGAACATTATATGGGCCCTCTTCTTTGCAGTAGTGGGAGGTTTGAATATTTACGTTGCGTACCATTTTTCAACCAATGTCTGGGTAAACTTCAAGCTTTTCGGAATCCTCGGCTGTATGCTTGTTTTTGTTGTAGTCCAGAGTTTTATTCTTGCTCCATACATGAAGGATACAGCTGAAAAAGCTGATTAAATAATTAAAGTTTAACACCCTTAATAGGAGATACTTATATGAGTTATGAGTTTTATTCAGTAGAAAAAAAAGGGCATATCGCCTGGGTCTGGCTGAACAGGCCGGAAAAAAAGAACGGTATGAATCCCCCCGCATGGACAGAAACGATTCCTATCTTTAAAGAGCTTGATGAGGATGATGAAATCCGTGTTATAATTATGGCAGGTAAAGGTTCATGTTTCTCGGCGGGAATTGACCTGCCCAGTATGGTTCCTCTTTTCAGCGAGCTTATGGAGAAACAGCAGTACGGCGGAATAAAGAGAAAGTTTTTTGAAAAGATCGTATCTCTTCAGGAGGGAATGTCCGCCATGGAAAAATGCAGAAAGCCTGTAATCGCGGCAATACATTCACATTGCATCGGAGGCGGGCTTGACGTAGTTACAGCATGCGATATCCGTTTATGCACCAAAGACGCAGTGTTCTCTCTACGTGAAGCTGCAATCGGATTTGTTGCAGATGTGGGAGTACTCCAGAGAATCCCGCATATAGTCGGACAGGGAGTAGCAAGGGAACTGGCATTTACCGCCGGCAACATCGACGCAGTGCGCGCGAAAGAAATAAATCTGGTAAACAAAGTATATGAAACCTATGACGAACTGATGGCAGGCGCGGAAAAAATGGCGCAGGAGATTGCAGAGAATTCACCTCTTGCAGTACAGGCATCAAAATCAGTATTAAAATACGGCATTGGTAAAACTATAGATGATTCACTTAAATTTAATGCCGCTGTGAGCAACTATACAATTCCGTCAAATGACCTTATAGAAGCATTTAAGTCTTTTTCCCAGAGGAAAAAACCTGTTTTTTCAGGAACATGATTATTATCCCGAAGGGAATGTCCGGGGGAAAAATTTTCCCCCGGCAAAACCTCCCGCATTACAGATCCGTAAGGGTGACTGATTATTCACCCCGGCACACTCTCACAAAAAAATCCGCTCACTTTACTATAGCCCTGTTTTTATATTGACATACAGATAATTCACAAATAGGATTTCTTTACACCTCGCAAGATGCATCTTAATCATTGAACCGGAGATCCTGATTTAACTATGAAGATAAATCTGAAAAAGAAAATTATTCTCTACTCACTTATAACAGACCTGATTATTGCTGTATCACTCGGAGCAGCTCTATACAAATACGCCGGAGAACTATATTACAACTCATTTCTCGAAAGCAAGGAATCGCTGGCAAGATCAATCGCGCTTTCTATTGATGGTGAAAAACATAAGACTCTCACTACCCTGGAATCCACCGGGAATAGCGAGTATAAAAAATATCTCAATTACCTTAATAAAATCAGATTAAATGAAGATTATATAAGCTATCTTTTTACTATTAACTACGACCGCAAAAATGACAGGCTCACATACATCGTCGATTCAGATATTCTGGCCACAGATACTATCTGGATTACGACAGAGTTTTTCGGACTTGCCCTTTCGATCGGTAAAGATAACGAAATAACTATTAAATACAATGAAAATATATATACAAAAGATTTCGATATCCGGATCGGTGATAACACAATTCCGCTGAAAATCAGTGATAACGGAATTCTTTATCTCGGAGAGAAAGAACTGGCCAGAATTATGTCGAGATCACCTCTTACCATGGAGGCCGGAGGGAAAAAACTCAATATAAAAAGCCGTGAACTTTATTCAAAAGCATACATCGGGGATAAACCCGTCGAACTATACTGTTCTTTCACTGCGAAAGGTGAATCACAGAGTATACCCGGCGAGCTTTATGCCGAATCAAAAGATGTAGTTGAAAGGTGCAAAAAAGTAATCGAAAGCCAGAGGAATACTATTGTCAAAAGAGATACGCAGACAAGCATATACGGCCAGAATACGTCAACCGTTTATGGCATAATAAGCGACAGCAAAGGTGTGGCGAACGGCCTTGTGGTCATTGAACTTTTTCAGAAAGAAATTTCAAATTTCAAAAGATCTATGGTAATGATCGCTCTGATCGCTTCACTCGTTGCTTTCATAGCGACTATAATTCTTACTGTTCTTCTTGCGGAATATATTATAATCCCCATAAAGAAACTTACCCGGGGAGCAAAAAAAGTAAGTGATGGAAATCTTGAGTGCAGGATCAGAATAAACAGAACTGATGAGTTCGGCGTACTGGCAGATACCTTCAACAGCATGGTTGTAAATTTAAAAAGCGCTCACATGGAAATTACAACGGCAAATGAAGAACTTAAAAAAGCCAACAGGCTCAAAGATGATTTTCTCGCGAACACCTCTCACGAACTTAAAACTCCGCTTACCGGAATTATAGGTATTGCGGAATCTCTCATCGACGGCGCGGCGGGAAGCATAAATGAGAGCCAGAAATCAAACCTGCAGATGATTGCCTTCAGCGGAAAAAGACTGACTCATCTTGTAAACGACATACTCGATTTTTCAAAAATGAAAAACAATGATATAATGCTGCAGAAAAAACCTGTAGACATGAGGCAGATAACTGAAATAGTATCAACTCTTCTTCTTCCGGTAATCAGCCATAAATCCGTTAAAATACTGAATAGCATTAACGCTGAAATGCCGCCTGTTCTGGCAGATGAAAACAGAATTCAGCAGATCATGTATAACATTATGGGCAATGCCGTTAAATTTACAGACACGGGAACAATCACAGTTTCATCAACCCTGTCCGAATCTGAAATGGAAATTTCAATTGCAGATACCGGCATAGGGATTCCCGAGGAAAAGTTCGGAGATATATTTGAGTATTTCAAACAGGTGGACTCTTCGGATACCAGAAGCTACGGCGGGACCGGCCTTGGGCTTGCTATAACAAAAAAACTGGTGGAACTGCACGGCGGGAAAATAAGTGTCACTTCCAGGCCCGGATCGGGTTCAGTTTTTAAGTTTACTATTCCGACAGCAGAAAACCCGGCTGCTGACCTGTTAAAAACTCAGCCCAGATCATACCTCGACGTGTCATACCAGTCCTCAGGAATGCTGGTAAAAGAAAGCGACGTTCAATACGCCGCAGACAAAACTCTGAAGCACAGAGCATGTACAGATGCTACAATACTGATAGTAGATGATGAACCAGTTAATGTACAGGTCCTGGTCAACCAGCTTAAACTCGAAGGATATAATATACTCACTGCTGAAAACGGAATGGAAGCCATAAACATTATTCAGAACAGCTGTGTGCCTGACCTCATGATACTCGATGTTATGATGCCCAGAATGACAGGATACCATGTATGCAGCCTTATAAGAGAACGTTACTCACTCTACCAGCTCCCCATACTTCTTCTTACTGCAAAGAACCAGATTCAGGACATAGTAGCCGGATTCGAAGCAGGGGCCAATGACTACCTGTCAAAACCATTCGACAGGAGAGAACTGATTGCGCGTGTTGACATGCTCCTTACACTTAAAGAGGCCGTGAGCAAGCATAACAGGCTTGAGAGCTTACAGAAAGAACTTGAAATAGCAAGAAGGATACAGTATTCAATTCTTCCGGAAAAACTGCCCGGAATACCCGGACTCGATATCCAGGTTTCATATAAACCTATGGACCTCATAGGCGGAGATTTCTACGACTTCCACTATAAAGATAACAGGAGAATTGGAATACTTGTGGCGGATGTCTCCGGCCACGGGATTCCGGCTTCACTGATTTCTTCGATGGTTAAAATTGCATTCTACATGCAGGCCAGTTTTTATGATCAGCCGGATAAACTTCTCATGAACATACATGCCGCACTCTATGGTAAATGCGAGACCCATTTTGTAGCCGCAAGCTATATCTATATCGACCTTGACCGCATGAAACTGCTCCATTCGAACGCAGGCCATAGTCCGCTTGTTATTCTGAAAAAAAATACAGGTGAAATAATCACAGTAAAAAGCAGGGGGAAAATACTTGGAGTTTTTCCGGTAGAAAGCTGTGAAATGAGAGAAATTGATATTGAATCCGGAGACCGGATAATTCTCTATACTGACTGTGTTACGGAAACACGCAATGTTTCAGGCGAATATTTCGGCGATGAGAGATTTCATGAATATATAAAAAATAATGCCGATAAAAATGCTGCTGTCTTTACGCATTCAATAGAAACTCACCTTGCGAAGTGGTCAGGAAATAAAGGACTCTTTGAAGATGACCTTACAGTTGTTGTAACAGATATATTATAGAAGGTTAATCACAGCTGGTAAAAACAACAGATATCCGTCCGAACCTTCTGTTATAGTCTATCCGGAAATCATCTATTTCCGTCAGTCCGAGATAGACCAGTTTATTTCTCAGGATATTGATAAACTTGTGCGGGTCAATAACGCTCTCCAGAAAATACTCCCCTTCACGAAGTTCATTGATATATGTTTCATCGGCGATTATCTCTTTCGGCACCTGTTTTTCACTGTCAGCGCCGATGCATAATTCGTAGGTTTTTTTATGTTTATCAAATTTCTGCCTGATGGGAGGCCACTCTTCGGGGAGAAAACAGTCTACGGTTAAAAGATCAAAAACTATAGAATACAATGATTCAGCGGAGAGAACTGTCTGCCCGTTTTTTACAATGGCCAGTTCATCATTCTGATTTTCAAAACTTATCCCATTACGCATATAAAACCACCCCCGGGATTTATATAAAAAATTATAACTGGTTTTATAGCCAGTTTCAATTTTTTTATAAATAAAAATATTGTATAAATTTCCAGTAATAATTCCTGAACTTTTTTTATAATAGAAAATGCATTATTATCCCCGCCGCCGAAGGCGGCGAGGATATACATATAATTGTTTATTTTACACTAAAATATATGTTAAGGAATTAACATTGATAATTTTCTGATTTTAAATAATTAATTATAGCATGTTCTTTCGGCAAGCTCAATACATGCCATTGTAAAAAAAAAGTAAAACTATCTGTTCTGAAAAAAACCGGTGATTATTTCATGCCTCACGGGTAAAATTTTTAAACCGGTTCATTTATCAGGTGATATATGTGAAAATTAATTATTGACTAAAACTGCTGATAACCGCAGTTAATATAAAAAACTTTAAGAGTAGAATATGAAAAATGTAAACATAGCCTTTTCTCCATGTCCTAACGATACATTTATTTTCCACGCCATGCTTCACGGCCTGGTAGATACGGGTGACTACAGGTTCACTCCTCATCTCTGTGATATTGAAACCCTGAATGATTCAGCCTTCACCGGCAGATTTGATATTACAAAGCTGTCATTCCACGCGTACCTCTATCTTAAAAATAAGTATGACCTGCTTAACGCAGGCTCGGCTCTCGGTTTCGGATGCGGCCCACTTCTTATTAAAGCCGGCTCGGACAAAAAAATTGAGGATATGGCCATCGCGATTCCCGGTGAATATACAACAGCCTATATGCTTCTCAGGTTATGGAAACCGGAGATTAAAAATATTGTTCCTGTCAGGTTCGACCGTATTATGGATGGAGTAAAAAATGGAAAATATGACGCCGGGCTTATAATCCATGAAGGACGCTTTGTATACCGGAATTACGGCCTCAGTAAAATAATAGATCTGGGGGAATGGTGGGAGAGAGAAACATCCTGCCCGATACCGCTGGGCTGTATTACAATAAAAAATGACCGTTTTACGAAAAAGGAGAAAGAAGAGCTTGATGCTGTTTTAAAATCATCAGTCCGGTACGCGTTCAATAACAGGGATGCATCTAAAGAATACATAAAGCTTCATTCACAGGAACTTGATGATGATGTAATAGAGAACCACATAAAACTCTACGTAAATGAATTCTCAATTGACCTTGGTGAAACAGGGCGCAATGCCGTAAATAAACTCGAAGAAATGGCAAGAGAGAGACATATAATATCATGAAGAACAGTGCGATAAAAGGAATTGTAATGGCAACCCGCCTTGAAGCTGCACCGTTCATTGAGTCAGGACTCTTCACCTGCATTGAAGAAAAACCTATGCCGGTCTATCAGAATGAAACAGTTTATCTTATTTTATCCGGCATAGGAAAAGCAAGCGCAGCAATCGCAGCGACATATCTTATTACAAAATATAAAACAGAAATTATGTACAACATCGGCGCGGCAGGTTCAACTACTGAAGACTTCGGATTAGGGGATATTCTCCACATAGATTCAGTAATTGACTATGACCGCCCTGCACTAATTGGTTCGAAACCGCGTTATTTAAAGCCGGAGGTTCTGGCTGATTATAAAACCGCTACTCTTGCAACACAGGATGTGGCAGTCGTCTCATCAGAGGAGAGAGAAAAAGTCGGGAAGCTTGCTTCTCTTGTCGACATGGAGGGAGCGGCATTTGTGCAGGCATGCAGGACTTTTAAAATAAAAAATTATCTCTTCAAAATAGTCACCGACACACCTGCACATATCGCAGACAAACAGATTATTGAGAACATTAAGAATACAAGAGATTTGTTGTACCGGTTTTTTGTTAGGGAATTTTTATCTTAGAACGAACAGGCCACATCCCGGACTTCCCTATCTTTGGCCGGGCTCACTACTACCCGCATCTTTAGAATAATATAAAATGTTTCACCAACCGGATCTTTGAGCCCCCGCACCCAGAATGGGGCAAAGAAAAGTATTAAAATTTTGTTTTTAAATAAATATATCTGATGATAATATCTTTAAGTCAGCCGTCCAAAGTGCCTTGCCCCCTCCGGGGGTGCGGGGGCTCAAAGGTTTTGTGCGAATATTTGATTACTACCTTAAATGCGGGTACAAGTCAACCCTTGAGAAGAGCTGGATCGGGATGGCGAGGTCTGCCATATCTGACTATATCAGAAGAAAAAAAACATTCTTACAGCTCTACAGGCCTAAAACCTCTTAACAATCCTGTACTCCGAATCGCGCAGCACCGGTTCTTTCCCGGAATTCTTTATAATCTCAATAAGCTCTTCCATGTTAGTGGCAGTTTCAACACCTGTTGCCTTGACAACAACCTCTTCCATCAGAACACCGCCCATATCGTTCGCACCCATCGCAAGCGCCACCTGTGCAAGCTTAAGCCCTTCGGTGAGCCAGCCGGCCTGGATATAAACAATATTATCCAGGAATATACGGGCTATAGCAACAACTTTAAGATAGTCAACTCCGGTTGCCTGGACAATATGTTCCATGTCTGTATTCCTGGGAGAGAATGACCATGGGATAAACGCACGAAGTATCCCTGTTTCATCCTGAATAGACCGGATCACGTTAAGGTGTTCTATTTTCTCCGCATTAGTCTCACCCATACCGTAAGTCATTGTGGCAGTAGATCCCATGCCGTTGGATTTCAGGGCCCTCATTACATTACACCACTGTTCCGTTGTGCTTTTTTTCGGGCTCACAATATTTCTTATTCTGTCTACAAGCAGGTCTGACGCGCCGGGTATTGAATCAAGCCCCGCTTCCTTCAGGGCTTTAATTATCTCATCATAAGAGAGTCCGCTTTTGGCCGAGATGTGCACAATTTCAGAAGGTGAAAAAGAGTGGAGATAAATATCCGGAAAACGTTTCTTTACTGCTGATACCATCTGTACATAAAACTCAAGGTCCGCATCGGGATGCAGTCCCCCCTGAAGCATAACCTGCAGGCCGCTGATGTTTTTCAGCTCTTCAATCTTGTCCAGGATCTCATCCAGCCTGAGATTATAAGGATCAATTCTCCCGGCCCTTGAATGATACGCGCAGAACCGGCACTGTGCTTCGCATATATTTGTATAATTTATAATACGGTCAACGATGAAACCGGCAGTTTCGTCAGGATAGATCATCTTTCTGCGGAGGTTACCAAGTGCGCCCAGCTCAACAATATCCCAGCCGAACAGCTCTGTCCCCTCTTCCGGAGTTATCCTTTCACCGGATTTTATTTTATTCTTCAAATCTTCTTTATTCATCAGATATTTCCTTTATTTATTGAACAATACAGTTTTTGTTAAACCCCTTAAATCACCTGAAGTGGGGACTTAAGAATAGTTTGGATGATAAAGTTCATTTCCAGTCTAAGCTTAAGCCCACCTCCGGGGGGTTTGGGGGGCTTTTGCGCAGAATACTGCATTCTATTTATTCATGCCTATAAACTCAATCTTCTTAACCTCATCAAGAAGTCCCAGTGAAGCTGCCTCGGAAAAATAAAACTGAAGCGCCGCCTTCAAGTCATCCGTAAAATCAAACTTCAGAAGATTGTAGTAGTGATCGATGTCGTAAGTTATGTGAGGATACTTTTCCCCGGCAAACTTCACAATATCTCTTCTGTTATCACGCAGGTCATTGAGAGAGAGCCTGAATGATTCAGAAACTTCCTGTACTTTATCAATACTTTCAGCGGCAGTTTTTTTCTGTACCGCAATGACTGCAAACACAACGGGGTATCCTGTTTTTCTGAGCCAGAGGTCACCTAAATCATAAATATACGGCATAGGCCTCTCTACCTCGACCATCGCCTCATTTCCAATAACAAGCGCCGCATCTAAATTTTCCATATCAGGATTCGGAGCACACGGTATATAATCCGGTTTTAAATGGTAATATTTACCCAGCAGAATTTTAAGAAGGACCATCGATGTTTTCGATGCTGATGTAAGCCCGATTTTTTTACCGTCAAGGTCTTCAATAGGAAGCTTGCTCTGGAGTACCACGGACCGGACATATCCTATTGAACTGAGGCAGAAATCCGGAAGAAGTATTATACTCTCCTGCATTTCAGGGTATGCTCCTGCAGAGATCGGACTCATGTCAAGCCGGCCTTCTTTCATCAGCATGTTAAGTTCTCCGGGATAACGGGGAACAATAGTATTATCAAGCGGTTCTTTATGGAACATATGATGATAAAAAGGATAACAATTCAGATAATCAATATAACCGATTTTCATTTTTTAACCTCATAAGCAGCAGTAACTCTTTCCGGTTCAAAACCCGCGGATTCAATAAGCCGTCTCAGGAATTTTTCAGAACCGAAATCCGGCGTAGCGGCTCCGGCTGAATGTACAACTTTTTCGTAATTATAAGTAGCGCCGATATCATCAACTCCGAAATTCAGAAGCACCTGCGCCATCTTCTCGCCGATATACATCCAGAGCGCCTTGATATGCGGAATATTATGAAGATATATTCTCGCGGAAGCATACAGCCTTATATCATCAAAACCTGTGCTTGATTTCTTTTTTGCTTTAATGCCGGTATTTTCGTCATGATACGACAGCGGCACAAATGTTTTGAAACCGCCGGTCTGATCCTGCACTGACCGGAGCTCTGAAAGATGATGTACAATATCATCCATATCCTCAATATGATTATAGAGTAACGTGGCATTTGTCTTAAGCCCGAAACTGTGCGCTATTTTCATAATTTCAAGCCACCGTTTTCCGGATATCTTTTTCGGCGCGATGACGCTTCTTTTCTCTTCGGCAAATATTTCCGCACCGCCGCCCGGAAGAGCGCCCAGGCCCGCATCTATCAGCCTGCGGAAAACTTCTTCGATAGAGATGTTATTAATTTTCGCAAAATAATCATACTCAACAGCCGTAAAGGCCACTATAAACATATCTTTTTTAATTTTCTTAATGCGGCGAAGCATATCCTCAAAATAATCAAGCTTAAGGTCCGGGTGAAGCCCGCCGACAATATGGACTTCGTCAATACCGCGGTCAGCCTCATCTTTCACTCTGCTTTCAATCTCTTCAAGAGAATAAATATAAGCCTGCGGATCACTGCTGTCGCAGGAGAAAGCACAAAGCGGGCATCTCAGTTCACAGATATTGGTATAGTTAAGGTTCATATTTACGCCGTAGAAACCTTTTTTCCCGTTCACCCTGTCTCTCACATAACCTGCAATAGCACCAAGCCCCATGACATCATCTGTCGAAAGCATACATCGCAGGTCATCTTCAGAAGCAGGAATTCCCGCTTTTACTTTTTCCCATACAGCAAAAAGCTTTTTATCTGTAATAATATCTTCCGGTATATAACCCGCATTCATTTCTGGTTTATCTCCCTTTAATTCAGCTTATAAATCATTCATAGTCTGTAAAAAATCAAAACAATTGAAGTACTCTGCCAATTTTCAGCCTGATATGAATTAATCAACTTATTTTAATAAATAAAATTACCATTTCAGCGGTAAAATGAATGCAGAGTAAATGCGTTAAACATCAGAGAGTTCAGACTCAATTTTATATCATTCTTGACTTTAAATCATCGGGATGGTTTTATAAACTATATTTTAATGAGGTAAAAATGGAAGGTAACCCATCATTCGATCACGTTAGAAATGAAAATGCTTCAGTTGACCTTAAAAAACCTTTAGTTAATAATCCGGAAATCAATTCTTCGGAAGAATATAAAGATCCTGAACTGAAAAACAAAACATGGTGCAGCTACATGGAGAGAGAATTTCGTGCGTCAAGAAATATGATGGAAAAACAGTCCGGTACTCACACGGAAGCTCCTGCAGATGTTATTGGAGAAGAAACATCTAAGAAGCAGCTGCAGCCGGATCAGTTTATGGAGTAATATTATCGATATAGAATTTTACTTTAAAGCAGCAGAAATCTTTCTCTCAACACCTTCAGTAATAGTGACTCAACGAAGGTTATCTGAAATTCCGGCAGGCATTGAAAATGAAATCACCCGGACTGAATATAAATACTTTATCTTAAAGAGATTTTACCTGAAAACTGTAGATATTCTGTCGAAGGATATACGAAGGATATACGAAGAGTATACGAAGAGTATACGAAGGAAGGAAAACATAAAAGATAAGACTTCCGGGGTTATTTTTTTATGATTATAGTTAATATAAATCAGAATATTTAGAATAGAGGGATACCAATGAAAGCGATTCTGTTTATAATACCTTTCCTGTTATGTTCCTGCATGCGAAGTTATGACGAGCCTTTAAAGATTGCATTTTCTAAACAAATCTCAGGGAATTACCAGGTATTTACAATAAATATCGACGGCACAGAAGAGAAGCAGCTTACCTCGGTAAACGGAGAGGACAGCGGCGCCCCTTCATGGTCTGCAGATGGAGAACATATCGTTTTCAGCAGATTTATAACAGCCCTTGCCAGATCCGGAATTTGGGTCATGAATTATGATGGCACAGACCAGAAGCAACTGACCGCTGGTGCAAATATTGATCAGTACCCCACATGGTCCCCTGAAGGCAAAAGAATAGTTTTTATCAGGAATGGATCTGGAACATATACTATGAATGCGGACGGCAGCAGTATTACGCAGATATCGGCTAATGACTTTCGCTGTTCCTGGTCTCCGGATGGCACAAGGCTTATTTATAGTACTTCTGCCGGTAATATTTTTTCAATGAAACCGGACGGAACTGATATAATACAGATTACAGGTACTACTCTTGATTGGACACCCACCTGGTCTCCTGACGGGAAAATGTTTGCATATCAGGACGGCACAACCGATCCTATATTCCAGATTTATATAATGAACAACGACGGCACGGGACGTATACAGGTTACAACCCTGTCCGTAGCTGACGGGCATACTCAGCCTACCTGGTCCCCGGATAGTAACGTTATCGCTTTCTGGCAGGAATTTTCAACCAGTATATACATCATAAACACTGATGGTACCGAAATGCGTCTACTTGTACAGAATGGCGATTCACCCTGTTTCCAGGGGAAGCCCAGATAAGAGTGAAGCATTATTTTTTATAATACTGAAATAAGCATTGAATTAAAAACAAGAGCGGAGGCCGCAGAACTTTCGGTGAGTTTATCAGTAAATGATAGTTAAAATGCGGCTGGTACGGATGAAATTTTTGAAAAAAAT
>DAONFJ010000098.1:7442-12647 GCA_035403545.1 Spirochaetota bacterium | reverse complement strand
TCTCTGCATCTGTAAGATCAAATGGAGCGATGTCTAACAATAGAGTTTTGATGCCAGCGCTGGCGCAAAGAGCAGCTATACCGCCCCCCATGATACCAGATCCGATTACAGCTACTTTTTCGATCCTTCTAGTCATAAAAACCTCCTGTGAAAGTCTGTTTGATAAACAATTTTTATTTGTTTAAAGGTTGTGTAAGAAAAAATTTGTTTTTTTTAATACAATTTGTATTACTTTGAATCCAAAATGTATTTGATATGAAACTTAACACACATGCAACATATAAATCTGTAAAAAAAAATGTCAATATGAATAAAATTCAATTATTAAAAACCGGCAAAATTTTTCAATTTGTCCCCGTATTAAATACGCGCTTTTCTCTAGAATGATTTTGATTTTTGTGAAAATTGACTCATGCAACTAAGATTTTTTTAAATATATACAAGTCTTTCTAAGAATGCGTTTTTATGGAGTTTTTAGGTATAAATTTAATTATTTTAAAATGAATTTTTGTTTGAATTATTCTGCTGATTCTCTAATAACAACTCGATACATAAACGCATGAATATAACAGTAATTTGTTATTTTGGACATCTTATACTTTGAAATCCTCCGGCCTTTAGGTTATCCCCTTTAGTAAAGAAGGATGCCCGGCTGAATTTAAAATGAGGATTTTAAGATTAAATCAGAATCAGTTCACAGCTGATCCTGGATAACAGGCAGCAATATAATCAGGCAATAAACCGGAGGATGAGTGTGAAGGCAGCATTGAAAAATGATATAAGCAGACTTGGGAAAAATGATACATTAGTGCTTTTTGCTGATGAGGATAATGTCAACAATCTGACAGGATTTAAAATCCCGGGATCAGAGTATGTAGCAGGAGCGGATTTAAGTAATTTCAAGGGTAAATCTTCGGAATTATATTTTATTAAACTTGAAAACAAGCCGGGAGTTCTTTTGTGCGGGCTTGGTAATCTGAAAAAATATAGTGATGACAGTATAAGAAATTCTTCAGCAGCAGCTGTAAAGTTCTGTATCACGAAGAAAATGAAAAAAATATCAGTCATGGCACCTGAAGTAAAAGAAAAAAAGAGTTCTGATATTCTCAGGCTTGTTGCGGAGGGGGCACTGTTGTCAAACTATGCATTCAATAAATACAAATCAGATAATGATCTTGAGATTCCGCTTGAAACCATAGACTTCTATACGCCGGGGAAAGAAGACCAAAGCATAGTTAAAGATATGGAAATTCTTGCGGAGAATACCATGCAGTGCCGCGATCTTGTGAATGACACCACTGATGCTGTTAACCCTGTCTCATTCGCGGAACTTGCAAAGGGTATTGCCGATGCAGCAGGATTGAAATGTACAGTATTTGAGAAGAAGGATATCGAAAAAAAGAAGATGGGGCTCCTTCTGGCGGTCAACAGGGGGAGTATTGTTCCTCCGAGAGTCGTTGTTCTTGAATATAAAGGTGATCCGGGAAGTAAAAAAGTGTTCGGACTTGTTGGCAAAGGGATAACTTTTGATTCAGGCGGAATGGATCTTAAACCTGCCAGCTCAATGGAGACAATGAAATGTGATATGGCCGGTGCTGCAACGGTTTTATATACGATGAAGAGCCTTGCGGAACTTAAAGTTAAGAAGAATGTTGCGGCTGTACTGCCGCTCACGGAAAATATGCTAAGCAGCAGCGCTTTCAGGCCGGGAGATATTTTTATCGGGTATAGCGGGAAGAGTGTCGAAATAGGCAACACCGATGCTGAAGGGAGACTGATCCTTGCCGATGCGCTTGCCTATATGGAGAAGGAGATTAAACCTGATGTGATTGTTGATCTTGCAACATTAACAGGTTCATGTGTCCTGACTTTCGGTGAAACTGTTGCAGGATATCTTTCTACCGATGATAATATTTCTGCTGCACTTGAAGTTTCTTCTATCAAAACAGGTGAAAAGGTATGGCGGCTTCCTCTGTTTGAAGATTATGATGACAGAATGAAGTCGGATATTGCAGATCTTAACAATATGTCTTCGGAGAAAAATGCCGGAGCTATTGCAAGTGCAATATTTCTTCGTAATTTTGTTGAGAAGACACCGTGGGCGCATATAGATATTGCAGGTACGGCATTTTATTCTAAAGCAAGAGGCTACAGACCGAAAAATGCCACGGGATTCGGTTTAAGGCTGGTTGTTGACCTGATTCAAAACTGGAATTAATATCAATCTGCGTAATTTTTAAAAGGGGGCAGTACTATGAATAAAAATTTTATATTTTATGTATTTGTTTTTACTCTTGTTTTTTCCCTGAGCCGGGACGCGGCTTTTCCCGGAGAAAAAGAGATAAAGCTTCTCGGGCCTGACAGGACCGGCGGGATACCGCTGATGGAAGCGATAAACAAAAGGAAGAGCTCCCGGTCTTTTTCTGACAAGCAGCTTCCCGATAAAGTGTTATCAAACATTTTCTGGGCGGCGTTCGGCATTAACCGTACTGATTCAGGTAAAAGAACAGCTCCTTCTGCTATGGACAAACAGGAGATAGATATATATGCGGCAATGGAAAGCGGTCTTTATAAATATAATGCTGCAAAGCATTCTCTGGAACTGATTGCCGCTAAAGATATCCGTTTACTTACAGGGCGGCAGGGATTTGTTAAAAATGCTCCTCTTAACCTGATATATGTTGCAGACATGTCGAAAGTTTCAGGCGGCACCCCGGAAGAAAAATTTCTTTATGCGGGTGCGGATACAGGCTTTATAGGTGAGAATGTTTATCTCTATTGCGCCTCTGAAGGCCTTGCTGTTGTAATACGGGCATACATAGATAAAGATGCTCTTGGTAAAGCAATGAATCTTAAATCGAATCATATGATAATTCTTTCTCAGACTGTGGGTTTTCCAGGAAAGTAATACGTCAGGAGCTTTGAGAGAAGAAGATTTAAAGTATGATCACAATTGAAATCCGTTCCCTCTGTCTGAGCCTGAGTTCCGGCAGGGCGGGGAGTTTGCCATCCCGTTTCCTGCCGGTTTCAGAGTTGAAATTTTATACGGGAATTACTTGACTGCCTGTACAACGACCGGAATTATCCAGGGAAAAACATAAGCCTGGAGGAAAACCACGACGCCGACCAGAGCTGCAAGAGCTATGCTGTGCCAGAAAACTCCACGCAGAATTTCTCCCTCGTGTCCCTGCTGGCCCGTTGCAACACCGGCAACTACTATACTCTGGGCATCGATCATTTTACCCATAACTCCGCCGCTGCTGTTAGCGGCGCAGGTCAGGATTGGATTAATGCCAAGCTGTTCGGCACTGATTTTCTGAAGGCCTCCGAAAAGAACGTTCGAAGATGTATCACTACCGGTTAGTGCTACACCAAGCCATCCGAGCAGCGGTGAGAAAAACGGGAAAAGAAATCCCGTTGAAGCGAATGCAAGCCCCATAGTTGCATCGAGGCCGGAATAACGTGTCGTGAAACCAAGAGCCAGCATCGCTGTAATTGTCAGGAGAGATATCCTGATCCTTTTCAAAGTATTCAGGAAAGTTTTGAAAAGGTCCGCGAATGACAGGCCCAGCAGAATCCCGCTTATGATACCTACTAATATAAGACTTGTCCCTGTTGCACCCAGCCAGTTGAAAACGTACGTTGCGCCTTCAGCAGCCTCTTTAGCTACGACTGGAGGCGCTTTTATGACAGCTTTATCGAGATACGGAACAGAGAAACTGATACTCGATATTCCGTTCAGAAAGTTTTCGCTCCCCTTGGCTCCTCCATTAATAAATGTTTTGAATGACGGGTAGCCCCAGACAAATACAAATACACAGAGGAGAGCCCACGGCATCCAGGCTTTTGCCACCTGGCCGACAGTCTGATCAGGACGTGCATCCGCGTCAGCCTGACGCCCTTCTGCAGTTTCATGGTCGAAATGCCAGGTGGTTTTAGGTTTCCAGAATTTCATAAGGATGAGAATTGACAGCATTGAAATAACAGAACCTATTATATCAACAAGAGAAGGCCCCATAAAGTTACTTACAATGAACTGTGTGATAGCAAAGCTCAGCCCGGCTGTCAGACACGCCGGCCAGACTTCCATCATTTTTTTCCGTCCTGCCATGGCCCAGATAAGCCAGAAAGGAACGATGAGCGAGAATATCGGAAGCTGTCTTCCAACCATCTGGCTGAGGGCCATTTCATCAAGCCCTGTGACCTTTGCGAGTGTGATGATCGGGATACCGAGTGCGCCGTAAGCAACAGGAGCAGTGTTGCCGATAAGGGCAAGACACGCAGCCTGTAGAGGGCGGAATCCGAGACCGATCAGCATTGCCCCGGAAATTGCTACCGGTGTTCCAAAGCCGGCTGCACCCTCGATGAAAGCACCGAAGCTGAAGCCTATAAGCAGCAGCTGAATACGGCGGTCATCCGAGATTCCGGAGATTGAGTGTTTGACCACCTCGAAGTGACCTGTTTTTACTGTGATGTCGTACACGAAGATTGCCCCGAGTATAATCCACCCGATCGGCAGAAGCCCGTAAGCCGCTCCGTTAGCCGCAGAAGCGAGCGCCAGCTTTGCCGGCATTCCATATACGAAGATTGCAATAGTAAGAGAAGCTGTTAATCCGATAATCGCCGCCCAGTGCGCCCTGAAGTGAGCAAATCCGAGAAGTCCTAACAATAGAATTACCGGTATTGAAGCTACCAGTGCTGAAAGAAGTACGTTACCAAAGACAGGTGTATAAGCTTGTGTCCAGGTGAGCATTTAAACCTCCCAATGTTAGAAATTTTTTTAGGAGTTTGCGTTTAAATTAACAGGTTTTTGAATTAAAACTACCAGTATCGTTATGCAACAAGGCGACCCTTATCGGATGTGTATTTGCATATGTGATGATACTTTGATGATAAGAAGTCCGCTTTGCGTAATCTGTTATCTGGAATTTGCACCTGAGAAAAAACGCTAAAATCCAAACAGACAAAGGTATTCTGTATTGTTCAAATCATATAAACTGTTTATTTTTTTTGTCAACAAAATATTGATTGTGTCGGAATATTAATCTTTATGCGGTGCAGTAGTGTAAATAATTTTTTATCAAACTAATAACGGTAATCGTCGTGGTGTGGAGTGTTTGTTCTGAGTTTGATTATACCAATGAACATGATAATGAGGAGTAACCGTATATATCAGAGTACACAAAACAGAAATTATTATTAATC
>DAONFJ010000098.1:0-7342 GCA_035403545.1 Spirochaetota bacterium | reverse complement strand
GCAGGAGAGTGTCATGAAAAAGACTGCCATCCTCAATTCCGCGAAGTTCAACTTTGATAAGAAACTTGATTTTTCACAACTCGAAAAAATATCAGATGTTACTAAATATGATTCAAGCAGCTCTGATGTTATAATGGAAAGAGTACGGGATCAGAACATTCTTATAACAAAAGAATTACCGGTCCCCGGCGAATTGATCAGAAAATTTCCCTCATCAGTTGAGCTCATCTGCGAAGCCGGCACAGGTTATAATAATATTGACATAGCTGCCTCAAGGGAAAGAAATATTACAGTATGCAATGTCCCCGGCTACAGTACAGAATCGGTAGCACAGCTTGCTTTTTCCTTTATTCTGAATTTAAGCTCATCAATCAAGCAGCAGCAGTTGATGATCCGGCAGAAGAATTTTGATAACTTTACAAAATGCCTGCAGGTTCACCACTCCGAAGTACAGGGTAAGGTCCTTGGTGTTATAGGAGCCGGAACAATAGGAAAACAGGTGATAAATATAGCCAGGGCACTGGGTATGGATGTGCTTTTTTATGACCTGAATCCCAAGGTGCAGGAAAACACCGGCGTGAGGTTTTCTAATATTGACGATCTTCTGAAGCAGAGCGATTTTGTTACCCTCCATTGCCCGCTTACAGCGGAGACAAAATATCTTATTGATAAGGCAAAGCTGGGCCTTATGAAATCCTCGGCCTTTCTTGTAAATACATCCAGGGGTGCGCTTGTCAAAGAAACTGATTTAATTGAAGCTCTTAAAAACAGGAAGATTGCAGGCGCCGCCCTTGATGTTCAGGACCCCGAACCTCCGGCACTTGATAACCCGTTATTTGAAATGGAAAATGTAATAATAACGCCGCATATCGGATGGCAGACTATTGAATCGCGGCAGCGGCTTGTGGAACGGCTTACGGTAAATATTTCATCATATATTAATGGAAAGCCGGTTAATGTTGTGAATTAATACGGAATTTTAAGCGGATTTTCATATTTCGATCTTATACGCCAGAGTATAAGGCGGCCTGATTTTTATATAAGGTTTGTTTAAAACCTGAGTTACGTTTCATGGATTTAAAAAAGGTTTTTGTATTGTACGTGCCTGTTAAATTTTATAAAGGAGATCAGCATATGCTTACAGGTGATATTAAAAAACTTCATGACCGTTTAAAAAGCAGTATTCCGGAAGCACGGCTCATTCATGATCCTTTACGTACCCTTGCTTACGGAACCGATGCAAGTTTTTACCGTTACATTCCAAAACTTATTGTTAAGGTTGAATCGGAAAAAGATGTGATTAAAACCCTTAATGAATGCAGGAACCTTGCTGTCCCTGTAACTTTCCGTGCGGCAGGCACCAGCCTTTCAGGGCAGGCCTGTACAGATTCAGTCCTGATAATGCTGGGAGAGAAAGGATGGCATGATTACGCTATAAATGATGATCAATCCGAGATTACGCTGCAGGCCGGAATACTCGGCTCACAGGCCAACGCATATCTTGCGCCTTACGGAAAGAAAATCGGGCCTGACCCTGCTTCAATAAACTCCGCAAAGATCGGCGGAATTGTAGCAAACAATGCCTGCGGTATGTCGAGCGGGGTTGAGCTTAACACAATGTATACTCTTAAGGATATGAGGCTTATCTTTGCAGATGGAACAATACTGGATACCCGTGATGAACACAGCAAAAGGGACTTCCTTGCACAGAAAAAAGAATGGATAGACCGGGTGAATGCGCTTTCAGGCAGACTGAGGAGCGATCCCGGACTGGTTGAAAAAATAAAAAGAAAGTATAAAATAAAAAATACAACCGGCTACAGTGTCAATGCCCTGATTGAGCATAGCGACCCGATAAAGATGATTCAGCATCTCATGGTCGGATCGGAAGGGACGCTTGCTTTTATTTCTGACGTCACATTTTTTACTTCTGACCAGCCGAAAAAATCAGCAACCTCGCTTATGCTTTTTCCGGATATTGCCACAACATGCGAGGCTGTGCTCGTTCTGCGGGAATGCAATGTCCAGGCTGCGGAGCTGATTGACCGCGTGGGATTGCGTACGGTAGAAAATAAGGATGGCATGCCGGGGTATATCAAAACCATGGGGCCTGATGTTACTGCTTTACTTGTTGATACTGCGGGATTTACCGACGAAGAGGTTGATGCAAACATCAGGCAGATAAATGAAAAACTCAAGCCGATAAAACTTGCACATGAATATAATTTTACCAAGGACCCGAAGGAATCAGCCGCTCTCTGGAAGGTTCGGAAAGGGCTTTTTCCCAGCGCCTGTTCAGAACGTCCTGTGGGAACCACTGTTATAATCGAAGATATAGCAGTTCCGATAGTGGATCTCGGCCCCTGCCTTCATGACCTGATTGCGCTTTTTAAAAAATATGACTATAAGGATACTGTAATCTGGGGCCATGTGCTGGACGGGAATGTCCACTTCGTAATTGCTCCTGATTTTTCGCTTGATACAGAAATACAGAGATACAAGGCATTCATGAATGAAGTTGTAGATCTTGTAGTTAAAAAATTTGACGGTTCACTTAAAGCGGAGCATGGCACAGGCAGGAACATGGCGCCGTTTGTCGAAAGGGAATGGGGAAGCGAAATATTCGGCGTGATGAAAGAAATAAAGAAAATTTTCGATCCCGAAGGGCTCATTAATCCGGGAGTAATGATCAATGAGGATCCGGATATCTTTATCAAAAATTTTAAACCGATGCCTGCAGCAAGCGAAATTGTAGACACCTGTATCGAATGCGGTTTCTGTGAAATGAGCTGTATGTCGCACGGCTTTACACTTTCCGCGCGGCAGAGAATTGTACTCTGGCGTGAAATGCAGGGATTAAAAAAGAGCGGGTCAGATCCGAAACGCCTGAAGGAACTGCTGAAAGCATATGATTATTATGGAAACCAGACCTGCGCCGCGGACGGGCTCTGTATGACCACCTGTCCTGTGGAAATCAATACCGGAAAGATGATAAAGGAGCTTCGATACAATAGTGCAGGCGACAGGGCCAGAAGGATAGCCGCTTTGATCGCCCGGAACATGACCCGGATTACCGGATACGGACGATTTACACTAAGCACTGTAAATATTGTACACTGGATTCTCGGATCGGCAATTATGTCTCTGCTGGCAAATGGCGCGCGGAAAATTTCAGGAAACCGCATACCCCTATGGACGCCTTATATGCCCTCCGGGGCAAAAAAAGTGAGACCCGAGCAGAAATTTGATCCTTCGAAAGAAAAAATTGTCTATTTCCCTTCGTGCATAACCCGTACTATGGGGCCGTCGAAGGAGTATGAAGAGCAGGTATCTCTCACTACGAAGACCGAGGAGCTTATCCGTAAAGCGGGCTACCAGATTGTCTATCCCGAAAATCTGGACAATCTCTGCTGCGGTATGGCCTTCAGCAGTAAAGGTTTTAAGAAAACCGCGTCAGAGAAGGAGAATGAACTTCAGCAGGCATTGTTCGCGGCGTCTGAGAACGGAAAACTTCCGGTCCTCTGCGATATGAGTCCCTGCCTTCATCATATGAAGGAGACCCTGGATAAAACACTTAAGCTGTATGAACCGATAGAATTCACTCTCAAGTTTCTTGCGGATAAACTTGATTTTAAAAAAGAGCCGGGTACTGTTGTTGTACACGCGGTCTGCAGCGCCAAACATATGGGCCTTGAACAGAAACTTATGGAGCTGGCGGGAATGTGTTCTGAAAAAGTAGTCATTGCAGATGTCAACTGCTGCGGTTTTGCAGGGGACCGCGGATTCACATATCCCGAATTGAACAAATTCGGCCTGCGCAACCTGAAAAAGCAGATTCCGCCTGAGGCAAAGGAGGGGTTCTCAACCAGCCGGACCTGCGAAATAGGCCTGAGCCTGCATGGAGGATTGTCGTACAAATCGATTCTCTATCTTGTTGACAGGGTAACTGTTCCGAAAAGGTAATAAAGGGGAATCAATTTTGTAACTGTTAATAAAAAACATTTTGATATAAAAAGCCCTCTCCGGAATATGGTTGACTTGTACCCGCATTCCAGGCAGCCCCCTAAATCCATGCTTCGGCGCGCTCAGTACATCTCAGGAGGGGGCATCTACCGGCATCTTTAGAATAATATAAAATGTTTCACCAACTGGATTTTCAAGCCCCCGCACCCCCGGAGGGGGCAAGGCACTTTGGACGGCTGACTTAAAGATTTTATCATCAGATATATTTATTTAAAAACAAAATTTTAATACTTTCCTTTGCCCCCTATATTACGGGGGCTCAAAGATTTTGTGCGAATATTTGATTACTGCCTTAAATGCAGGTAAAAGTAAGGCCAGGGGGGATTCTTCTTTGAGTGAACTGAAAGAATAAATTATTGTACCGGTAAAGATGTCTGTTCTAGGAAGCTTTAGCGAGTTTTCCGGGAGGCTTTTTGAGCAATAATGCTTCTCTGTTTGAGCGAAAGCAGGCTATGGTGGACAATGGCGGTACAGTAACGGTATTGGTAAATTTAATGTATGCATGAACTGCGCTGCATCTTCTCAAGATGCGGAGATTATCATTATATATCCGGGCGGCCTTACCCCTGGCCTGGATTGATATAAAAAGATTATACCCGCTGTAGACTTTACCTTCGGCCTTTCTGTTGAAGAGTGATTTTTCTTCAGGTGAAAGCTCCTGCCAGAGCTTTACTGCTTCGGCAAGCGTGCAGCGGACCTTCTGCTGTTTTTCAGTTTTCGGATTGTGAGGAATCGCGTATGACCGGCTGTACTGGTTTCCTTTTACAACATAGTATATGTTTCCATGCCATTTGCCATGGATTTCTTTTATATAGGATTTGAGTGCCGGTTTAGCCAATGAGTTTCATCCTTCTGCTTTACTGATATATCCTTTTATATAAATATCGGGTATAAGGTTTCATATTTATAATATTATTACGCCCGATGATGAGTATTGTATACAATAAATTTGCATTTTAATAATTTTTTAGACTATAGTGATGTATAGGTCACTGTGTGTCGTGGGGGTTGTGATATAATTTTATATAAGTGGCCATAATAGAAAATGGCACATAAATATCATATATAACCGGAATTACGGATTAATATTCAGCAATAATATGCTTCGTGCAAAAAAAATAATATTAATCTTGACAATAGTTGAATAAATAATTATATATACATCACGAACTCAATTATTGCAATATAAATGGTAAGAATGAACAAGGTTATACAACTACAGGAAATTTCACAAATAAACTCAGGTTACCAGTTCAGGGGTGACCTGCCCGAACTGCAGCCGGGAGACTGGAAATTTATCCAGATGAGGGATATCGATTCTGATAATTCAATAAATCAGGACACGGTAATAAATATTGATTTTAAGATAAAAGAGGGTCCGGCAGATAAATATCTGCTGAATAAAGGGGATATTCTTTTTAAAA
The DNA here is from genome assembly GCA_035403545.1 of Spirochaetota bacterium. GTDB lineage: Bacteria > Spirochaetota > UBA4802 > UBA4802 > UBA5550 > WRGT01. The sequence goes on along the minus strand of DAONFJ010000098.1, from coordinate 1,895 downwards.
ACAGAGGCGCAAAAAACAATGCAGCTGTATTTAATCTCGATTGGCCGCAGGTAATAGTATCCCATCAGTTCCTGATAGTGCGGACAACCGATAATGCTATGATCGCTGAATATCTGGCCTGGTATATTAACAGCGAATCAGCACAGTTATATTTTAAACAACATGCTGCCGGTACTACAACACTGCTGATTCAGAAAAAAACACTTGAAGAACTTGAAATTGTTGTGCCGTCTATTGAGATACAGAAAAGTATAGTTGAAGTCGAACACCTGCGTAACAGGGAGAAGCATCTTGTTAGTCGTAAAATGGTGCTGCGAGATAAGTATATAGATAAAGTTTTGTCAGAATGCATAAACAGCCAGAGGAAGAAATAATGCCGGACACAAAGAAAATTAATCAGAACGAGATAAATGCAGTAGCATGGAAAGCCTGCGATACATTCAGAGGGGTTGTCGATCCGTCAGAATACAAAAACTTTATACTGGTATTTCTGTTTTTAAAATATTTAAGTGATGTATGGGAAGAGAAGAAGCATAAATATGAAGAGCAGTATAAAGGAGATAAAGAGAGGATTGATCGTAAACTTGGCAGAGAAACCTTTATTCTCCCTGAAGGCTGCAGCTTTTATGATATATATAACAAACGGGATGAATCAAATATCGGTGAGATTATAAACATAGCGCTGGATCACATAGAGGAATCAAACAAGTCGAAACTTGAGGGCGTGTTCAGGAATATAGATTTTAATTCAGAGGGTAATCTTGGCCAGACAAAAGATCGTAATAAAAGGCTTAAAAATCTGATAGAGGATTTTGCAGATGCCAGGCTTAATTTGCGCCCGTCACAAATCGGGAATATTGATGTTATAGGTAATACGTATGAGTATCTGATATCACACTTCGCAAGTGATGCGGGCAAAAAAGGCGGGGAGTTTTATACACCGGGTGAAGTTGCCATGCTTCTTGCGAAATTGTTAAAGCCGAAGGGCGGAGACAGAATATGCGACCCTGCATGCGGTTCCGGTTCACTTCTTATAAAGGTTGCACAGGAGATTGGAGATCATAACTATTCGCTCTATGGCCAGGAGAGCAACGGCAGTACATGGGCTCTCGGCAAGATGAATATGTTTCTTCATGGAGTGGAGAATGCCCGGATAGAGTGGGGTGACACTCTTGGTAATCCGAAGCTTATTGAAAAAGACAGCCTTATGAAGTTCGATATAGTTGTGGCTAACCCGCCATTCTCGCTCGACAAGTGGGGCGCTGAAGATGCCGCAGGTGACAAGTACAGAAGATTTCACCGGGGAATCCCTCCGAAGAGCAAGGGTGACTATGCCTTTATTACTCACATGGTAGAGACCATGATGGAGGATACCGGGCGAGTTGGTGTTATAGTTCCTCATGGAGTTCTCTTTCGCGGAGCGTCAGAGGGCAGGATACGGCAGAGCATGATTGAGGATAATCTACTTGAGGCTGTAATAGGGCTCCCCGCGAATCTGTTTTTTGGTACGGGAATACCGGCTGCTATACTGATCTTCAAAAAGAAACGAAGCACCACTGATGTGATATTTATAGACGCGAGCAGGGAGTTTGAAAAGGGGACAAATCAGAACAGGCTAAGGGCTATTGACATTGAGAAAATTGTTAAGACATATAATGACTATAAAACAATAGAGAAGTATTCCTACAGGGCAGCATTTGAAGAGATAAAAGAGAACGAGTTTAATCTCAATATCCCAAGATATGTGGACACCTTCGAAGAGGAGGAGGAAATTGATATTGCTGCTGTGCAGAGGGAGATTGAGGAGATTGATAAGGAACTGGCTGAGGTCAGGAAGGAAATGGATGGGTATTTGAGGGAGTTGGGATGGTGATGTGTCCTCTTGGCATGCCCTC
>DAONFJ010000097.1:0-12663 GCA_035403545.1 Spirochaetota bacterium | reverse complement strand
TCAACGATATCCCATGTTCTCTTTAAGTCTTTGTCGCTGTGAACCGTCGAGATAAACCAGTTGTGATGGGATGTGAAATATGCACCCCGCTTTGTACACTCTGCACACCATTCCTGGTGAAGCATAAAACTCGGGTCATTTGTTATTCTGAGATACGGCATAGATGGAGAGCCTGAAACTTTCAGGTTGTATCCGTAAGATGAAGCTATAGATACCATACCATCAAGCAGCTTCCGTCCCTGTTTAATCATTATTGCCGGAGCATTTATTTTTTTCATCTCTTTAAGGTTCGCAAGTGCAGCTGCCATGGGCACAGCAGAAAACCAGTAGCTTCCCGTGTAAAAAACTTTTGATGCCGCATTCATCAGTTCTTTTGACCCTGCAAGCGCAGAAATAGGATACCCGTTTGCAATAGCTTTACAGAAACAGATGAGATCGCTTTTGTACCCGAAATATTCATTCGACCCACGCATATCGAGTCTGAATCCAGCCCGGATATCATCAGTTATAATAACAATTCCCTCTTTCCGGCATATAGACTCAATTTTATTCCAGTAACCTTCTGCGGGGAATTCATTGTCACCGAAAGCAGGGTGATGGTATGGAGACGAAATAAAACATGCAATTTCACCTCTGTTCTCTGAAACTGCTTTCTCAAATTCCGCAACATCATTCCATTTGACTGCGATAACATTTTTTTTGTCGTCGTCCATTACTCCATGATGCCCGTCACCCTGCATCCATGGCGAAACTCCGTGATATCCGCCGGAGATCATAAGTATTTTATTTCTTCCGGTCGCGGCGCGAGATACCATCACTGCGTAATTTGTAACATCACCGCCGTTTTTAGCAAAAAATACCCAGTCTGCACATGGAATAATATCTGTCATATATTCGGCAAGTTCAACCATTACCGGCGGAGCGCCTGTGACGCAGTTGCCGAGCTTTGCCTGTTTCGCAGCCGCCTCGTCAACTTTTCTGTTTCCGTAGCCTGTAACCATCGGCCCGTAAGCGCACATGTAATCTATGAATTCGTTTCCATCAATATCCCATATATGTGAACCTTTTGCTTTTGCTGTATAGAACGGGTACGCTGTTGCAGGTACAAGGGGCGACGGGCTGTAGTGCCCGTAGATTCCGCAGGGTATTACTTCAGCTGCTTTTTTAAACAGAGATCTGGATTTTTTATAGTCATAACTTTTCATATTTTTATCCTTATGAAATGTATTCCGGTATCCTATCAAGCAGAAGGCTCATTGCGTCGAGCATCGGAATATTGCCTTTAATCATTACATCTCCCGATGCGATGGCTGTAAAAGGATCAGTTTTCCCATTCAAAAAATCGTTTGCAATTTTAAAATTTTTCATCGCCATCACAGCCGAAGGCCTGACTGCTTTACCTTTCTGTGTTACTATGCCGCTGCTGCTGAACGAAATATTCAGTGAATGGAAATCCGGGAGTATCTTCATTTCAACAATACCTTCCGGAATGTGAGAAGCAATTATTTTTCCTCTGCCGTTTTCTTTTGCTATTTCGGGGATTGCAAATGCCGCGGTGTTCATCAGCATTATTGTATTGATTTTCAGGTAATCAATGTTTTTCAGAAGATCATTTTCTGGTTTAAGATAGTATGCAAGGCGGTCTGTGAGTTTTGGAAAATCCTTCATCAGAAACCGGATTTTACTGAATCCTTTCAGCGGTACAGGATTTGCCGTACCGTCAAACATTTTATTAAGGTGGAGAGGGGAGAAGAAATATAAAACTATAGAAGGCCTTTTGCATTTGCCCCGGCCTACACTGCATTTACCATCTGTAAATTCAATATAACCTTTCGGCCCGTTCCTTACAATAAACTGAATAGAAAGATTCCATTTGCTGATCAGTTCTTTCATTTCTTTATCGTGAAGTGTAAGATCCTCAAGATTTTTAATTACCGCGTAGAGATTAAGGTTCGCTTTTATAAGATTAAAGTCCATAAAAACCTCTTTTTCTATATCAGGCGTACGGCAGCAGTAACCGTACCGTATGAATGCTGTTATATTGTGAGTAGCCGCTCACAATATAACAGCATATTTTTATTTGTCAATATAAGAAAATAAAATAGAGGATTTTTTAGCAGTTGCAGTAAACTTTCTGATGTTTATATGAATATCATTCCTGATTTATGTAGAAAAAACCGGTATTTGGCAGAAGAAGATAGTGAAATTACTTCGGGAGATTTTTGAATTTTTAAGAGATATGAAACTGAAAAACATGTTTGCCTGTGCGGTAAAATAAAAAACCGTAAAAGTTTATTTTACCGCATATATAACCATAGAACTGGTTAAAGCAAAATTTCCGAAATGAATCTTGCTCTTCATATGATAAGATGAAATTCTGAACCATGCTGTATAGTCGGAGAATTTTTTAAAACTCCCCCTTGATTTAAGAAGCTTTGGAAGCAGCCCGAACTCTACAGGATAATAAATTTTAATTTTACTGAAACCTGCAGTTTTGAGAAGCATTGTAAGATTCTTCGCCGTAAAATACGAAAGATGTCCAGGCATAAAATATTCATAATTCCCTGCTAAATCGCGGGCCTGCTTTCCATTCATATTCGCGGTCTGCACAACAAGAACTCCATCGGGATGCAGAAGCTTAAAACATTGATTGACCGCGGAAACCGGATCCGGCAGGTGCTCAATAAGCTCAATCATCGTTATCGCGGAAAAGAAACCATCATCGAACCTGTGATCATCCAGTGTCCCGTGATGGATATTATTTCCGAATAATTTACGCGCGTGAGAAAATGCATAGTCCGAAAGTTCTATCCCGTAAGGTGTGTAATATTCCGCTGCAGATTCAAGAAGTCCGCCGAATGAACATCCTACATCCAGAAAATTTCCCTCTTTCGCATATTTGTGAATGATATCAATTCTCTTATTCCAGACGTACTGTGAATATTTTTTAATTTCCCTTTCGTCGATGTATGAGTAATCAGCTCTTCCTTTAAAATAATCTTCAGAATAAAACTTTTCAATCACTTCATCTGTGAAAAGAGGATTCATAAAAATAAATCCGCAGTCGCTGCACCGGTCGACGTCAAATTTCAGTTTGTATCTGTCTATATGATATTTATGATTTACTGCAATGCTTGCACAAAGCGGGCAGTGCCGTTTACGTTCCTTAAACATTCAGATTATATCTTCCTTCATAAAATCGGGCCCGTCGTGCTTGCCCCTGTTTTCAATAATATTTTTCCACTTTGTTACCCGTTCTTTCCCGTAAGCCTCTTCCCATGCCCTGACAATAAAATCAACGGGTATGTCCGGGAACTCTCCGTGATAGGCTATATATTCCATATAACGCGCGTTATCTGAATTATACTCATGAAAAATAGAATCATTTACGCCGTCGAACTCAAGCGGAGGGACTTTGTGCAGGGCGCACAATTCTGCATTAAATGCCGGAGTGGCCTTTACCCACCGTCCGTCCAGCCATAACTCCGTGTAGCCGTGGTAGGATATAATTTCCGATCCGAGATAATCAATAAGCTGCCTGGTCGAAAGATGATTCCTTACAGTAGCAAAACCTATACGGGATGGAATCCCTGCGGCTCTGGCCACAGCGCACAAAAGGCCTGCTTTGCTTATACAAAATCCCTGTCCCTCCTTAATTACATTACTCGACCGGTAATGTTCCGGTTTATAAAAAGGAAGGTATGGATTATATCTTATATCATCTCTCACCCGGAGGTAGAGTTTAACCGCTTTCTCTGAATGTGAGAGATTTTCATTGCCGATTATGCTTTTCATGTAATTGATTACAATATCAGAGTCGCTGTCGATGATATCTGTCGGCGTCAGAAATTTTTCTAAATCAAACATATGGAATCCTTTGTTTTTTTCTTATTTTTATTATCCGGACCATTAAGTCAAGAAATTATCCTGTGCGGTTTTTAAGATTAAATTTATTAACTATTTTTTTCAGGAACCTGCCGGATCAACGGTTTAAGATATGTTAACGTTTTTCTTTCATGAATTTTGGTTTACATATCGGATCTGGTTATTAATTATGAAAAGCTGTTGATTCACATATACGAGGATGGTAATTAATGAAAATAATATCATGGAATGTAAACGGTATCCGGTCAGTAATTACAAAAGGATTTGATAATTTTCTGAAAGCCGAGAAACCTGATATCTTATGTCTTCAGGAGACGAGGGCTGATGAATCACAGGTAAAGTTTGAGTTGGAAGGCTACCGGTACAGATATTGGAATCCGGCAGAGAAGAAGGGTTATTCCGGGACAGCAGTATTCTGTGTGCACGAACCTCTATCCGTTTCCAAAGAACTGGGTATGGAAAAACATGACGGCGAAGGACGGGTCATCACGCTTGAGTATAAAAAGTTCTGGCTTGTGAATGTCTATGTTCCGAACTCGAAGCGCGGACTTGAACGTCTCGATTACCGTCACAACAGCTGGGATGTGGATTTCCTTTCCTACCTGAAAAAACTTGAAAAGAAGAAACCTGTAATTGTATGCGGCGACTTCAATGTCGCACATAAAGAGATAGATCTCGCCAATCCCCGGACAAATGTAAAAAACGCCGGATTTACCCCTGAAGAACGGGAAGGCTTTGACAACTTTATCAGCGCCGGGTTTGTCGATACATTCCGTGAGTTCACAAAGGACGGCGGCCACTACACATGGTGGAGCAACATGGCAAATTCAAGAGAGCGGAATGTCGGGTGGCGTATTGATTATTTTCTTGTATCGGAAAAAATTAAGCCGGACATAAAAAAATCTTATATACTGCCGTCTGTTATGGGATCGGACCATGCACCGGTTGTTGTAGAAACTGATCTGTCATGATTCAGCTGGAAACTCTGCCGGATTATTCAGTAAAAAACTTGACTGGAAACCGGTTTTAAAATTTAATTCAATTTAATAATAATCGCCGAGATTCATACAAAGTATGGATGCGGGGGAACCGTTTTTCCGGGGCGCATTTCTTGATAGAATAGGATACTTCCATATCCGAGCCCGTCAGCTAACCTCGCAGGCAGATGGAAGGGCAAGAGTGAAAGACAAAACCCGATGTGCGGCTTTTTATTTCCTTGTTCTGGTCAGGGAGATCTGAGAATGGCAAAAAAAGAAAAGAAATCACTCTTTCGTATGGTGAGACGTGTTTTTTTTAAAGACTCAGAAAATATCCCGGACCCGGATATTCCTTGTTCAAATAGTACAAAAATAATCTACAGTAAAGATGACTGGAAAGAGATAGTTAAAGCTATGGGCCTTGTTTTCGGCGACATCGGAACGAGCCCGATTTATACACTTTCTGTTATTATCCTCTTCATTAAACCGACTGAGGCAAACATAATCGGAGTACTTTCACTTATTATATGGACTCTCATAATACTCGTCAGCCTTGAGTATGCCTGGCTTGCCATGCGGCTTGAAGACCATGGCGAGGGAGGAACAATAATCTTAAAAAAAATACTCGAAAAAAGCATGAAAAAAGGGAGAGGGGCTGCAATTGTTTCTATTCTTACCTATGCCGGCGTTTCGCTTCTGCTTGGTGATGGAGTTATAACTCCCGCAATCAGTATACTGTCCGCAGTTGAAGGTCTTGCGCTTATTCCTGTTTTTACAAATATACATCAGGCTCATATTATTATAATATCAGTTTTAATAACAGTCGGGCTATTTTTCTTTCAGCCCAGGGGAACAGATAAAGTATCTGCAATTTTCGGGCCGGTCATGGTAATATGGTTTATGGCGTTAGCCGTGAGCGGTGCTTTTTCGCTTTACCATTATCCGTCAGTTGTTAAAGCCATTAATCCGGTATACTTTATAATATTTTTTAAAAATAACGGATTCGCCGGATTTCTGATTCTCTCGGAGGTTATACTCTGCGCGACAGGAGCTGAAGCCCTTTATGCGGATATGGGGCACCTCGGTAAAAAACCTATAGTCCGGGCATGGCGCATAATCTTTTTTGCTCTTGTTCTGACTTATCTGGGGCAGGGAGCGTTCATACTTACTCATGAACCTGCAAAAAATGTTCTGTTCTCAATGGTGCATAGCGAATCTGCATTTATATACATCCCGTTTCTTATAGTTGCCATATTCGCTACAATTATTGCGTCACAGGCGCTGATCAGCGGCGTATTTTCCGTTATTTATCAGGGTATAACAACACGGATATTCCCGCGTATGAAAGTTGATTTCACTTCCACTAAGCTTAAATCGCAGATTTACATCGGCGGAGTCAACTGGATTCTTATGATAGCAGTAATATTCATAATGCTGCTGTTCCGGAAATCGGAAAAACTTGCTGCAGCTTACGGACTTGCTGTGACAGGGACAATGTGCATTACAGCGATTATGATGATACTGATCTATTATATACGGAAAGAGAGATTAAGCTGTGCCGCGGCAGCGATTATCTTTTTTATAAATTTATCATTCCTTATCGCAAACTTCAGTAAATTCTCTCATGGAGGATACTGGTCTATTCTTCTGGCATCTATACCATTTACAATTATTATTATCTGGCAGAAGGGCAATAAACGGATATATGAACAGCTCATGCCTACTGATTTTGAGACATTCATTGTAAGCTACGAACAGATTTATAAAAAGGGGAGAGTTATACCCGGCACATGCCTTTTCTTTGTTGGAAATTATAAAGTAATATCGCCATACGTTACTCACTGTATAGTGAGCGCGAATATAATTTATGAAACGAATATATTTATAATTGTAACTATAACTGATGATCCGGTGGGGATTCAGACACGCTTTATAAATGATATCGGGCCGGGGCTGCATGTTTTTGAAATCAGGGCAGGATACAAAGAGGAGATAGACATCACGAACGAGATCGCAAAAGCCGGGATTAAACCAAAAGTAATATTCTACGGTACGGAAGAGATTACTACAAAAAATGTTTTCTGGAAAATTTACTCGGTTATAAAAAAACTTACACCGCACTTCGTTCAGTTTTACAGGCTCCCGCTGACAAAGCTTCATGGAATTGTTACCCGGGTGGAGATGTAGGATTTTAAAACTTAATGTTTTAAGGCTCTGAATCCGTCAAATGAAATAATTCAGAGTTTACAGTTGACAGAAAATACTGTGCAAAAACAGAATTCAAAAATGAAAAAATATAAACATATAATATTCGATCTCGACGGAACTCTCTCTGACCCGGGACTTGGGATTACAAACTCAATAATGTACGCCCTGAAGAAATTCGGTATAGAAGCAGAACGCTCTGCACTGTATAAATTTATAGGCCCGCCGCTTCGTGAATCATTCGGCACCTTCTACGGATTTGATAAAGATCAGGCAGAGCAGGCTGTCCGGTATTACCGTGAGTATTTTTCGGAGAAGGGGATTTTTGAGAATGAACTCTATCACGGTATATCTGATCTTCTTGCCGGGCTGAACCGTCATAATAATAAACTCTACATAGCTACGTCCAAACCTCGTGAATATACCATGCGGATTCTTGAGCATTTTGAAATCGGAAAGTATTTTGATTTTGTTTCCGGAAGCAATATGGACGGATCAATGAGCGCCAAAAGTGACCTTATAAACCGGATTATACCTCGCATTGACAGGGATGAAATGATCAAAACCATAATGATCGGTGACCGCAGGTACGACATTGAGGGAGCAAAACATCACGGGATAGATTCTGCCGCGGTATTGTACGGTTACGGCGAAAGGATTGAACTGGAACAGGTTGAGCCGACATATTTAATAGAAACTACAGAAAAACTTGCAGATCTTCTTCTGGGACAGTAAATTCCGTTTTCGGATAATCCTTTTGTAAAAAGTTTATACGTATTCCTGTGTAAAATTCAGGATTGTTATGGCAAAGAATTATTAGTTATTACGCAAATGCTCTTTTTTTTATAATTTTTTTAATAATATTAAATCCCGCAGCGTATGTATCAGTAAAGGAGTTTTGTTATGTCTGAAATTATTCCTGCTGAAAAAATTGTAAATAGAATATATGTATTCCGCGGAGTTAAAGTAATGCTCGACCGGGATCTTGCTGAACTATATCAGGTTGAAACCAGGCGATTGAATGAACAGGTGAAAAGAAATATTATCAGATTTCCCAAAGATTTTATGTTTCAATTAGATTGGGATGAATTTGAAGATTTGATATCGCAAAATGCGACATCAAGTTGGGGTGGTGTTAGAAAACTTCCTTATGCTTTTACTGAACATGGAATTTTAATGCTGTCCAATGTACTTAGTAGCGAAAGGGCAATTAACGTAAGTATTCAGATAATAAGAGCTTTTACGCAGCTTCGCCGGATGCTGTCTACACAGGAAGAGATAAAAAAGAAAATTGAATCCATGGAGAAAAAGTACGACAGCCAGTTTAAAATTGTATTTGATGCAATAAAGGAACTGATTACCGAAGAACTTAAACCGAAAAGAAAAATCGGTTTTGAAAGAAAGAAAACTAATAAGATCAATTCTTAAACAGTATCTTCAAACTCATTAAATTATAATTAATCCTGCCATAGTCAATAAAAAGTACAAAATATTCACTAAATCACTCTATGTTTGAGTTCTGATTATTTTTTTGCTTTACTAATGAGACATAATCCCGTATAAGATAGAGTTCTGACCGCTGAAATGAAACAGGAGACAGAGTCCTATCTCACATTACATATTTTTAACGGAATTGAAGCGGATAAAACTCATAAAAAGCCCGGCAGAACAGACTATTGATTTTTTAATAGAGTTTCATGTCTCAATATTAACAAAAAAGTTATGTCTCTTAAAAAAAGTTCTTATGGAATTTTAGATTTTACCGAACATGAAAGTAGACAGGTATACTCAGAGAGGTTGGCAATGTTCGAAGCAAGCGGCATGATGGGGACAAACTATTTACTGGAAAGATCACTTGATGCGGAGACAATCAGAAAGAAAGTGATAGCGGATAATATTGCGAATGTTGATGTTCCTCATTTCAAGAGAAGAGAAGTTAATTTTGAAAGTGAACTCAACAGGGCGATAAAGAATAATGCAGACAACTCGGAAAAGCTCCCGACAATAATGACTGATGAAAGGCATATACCTTTTTTCATGGAGCGGGATGTCCGTGCAGTTGAACCGAGAGTAAATGTCGATTATAATTCCTCATACAGAAATGACGGAAACAATGTTGATATTGAAAAAGAGATGGTTGATTCATCAAAAAATATGATGAGATACAACGCCCTTGTGGCCGGCCTTAACCATAATTACAAGATGATCAAAATGGCAATCAAGGCCAGTTAATTAGCAGATAAGAGGATTTAATATGGGAATGTTCGACAGTTTTAATATTGCATCAACCGGTCTTACCGCACAGAGACTTAGAATGGATGTAATAAGTGATAATATAGCGAATGCAACTACTACCCGAACCACTGAGGGTGATGGTCCTTATGCCCGGAAGAGAGCAATATTTGCTCCAATCAATATCAGGCCGGATTACAAATCTCCGCTTGTTCCTGAAGGGATTGAGCATGGTCTCGGTAAGGGTGTAAGAATCGTAAAAATTGAAAAGGACAGCGCTCCGTTCAGGCTTGTTTTTGATCCTTCTCATCCGGATGCTATTCAGACCGGGCCGGAACAGGGTTATGTCAGGATGCCGAATGTTAATGTTGTAACTGAAATGACGGATCTGATTTCAGCATCAAGATCTTATGAAGCAAACGTAATGATAGTAAATAACGCAAAATCGATGTTCGCGAAGGCTCTTGAGATCGGAAGAGTCGGGGCATAATAAAGGAGGAGCAGGATGTTCAGGGAAAATACAAAAATGAATGAGATAAAAACATCACATGAACTTTCCGGTAAGGTAAACACCAGAAAGTATGAGAAAATCTGCAGAATCGAAAACGAGTATTCCATTGATTCAAAGATTGAGATGAAGTATGCAGGATGAATCCTGCTTAAGAAAAGAGTAACAGCATAACGTTTCACATATATAGACAAAAAGGAGTGTTTTAAAATGATCAATGCCAATGTAGTTTCAGGACACATAGTTAAGCTTAATACAACAGATCCGCTTCATTTCAGAGCTGAGCCTAAAATACAACGCGAGAAGGATGATGTCTCCGGTTCTTTTGCTGATATGCTTAACGGGGCAATATCCAAAACCAACGATCTGCAGGTCGATGCAGAATCCCTCATGCAGCAGATGGTTGTAAAACCGGAGTCTGTTGACATACACCAGGTTATGGTGGCTACACAGAAAGCTGAAATTGCGCTGGGGCTCACTAAAGCAGTGAGAGACGGAGCGATTAACGCATACAGAGAACTTATAAATTTAAGATAATGTTTAATCAGTAACCGTTTAGCGGAAGTGCAGAGCAGGGGAGATGGAGCGATTAACGCATACAGAGAACTTATAAATTTAAGATAATGTTTAATCAGTAACCGTTTAGCGGAAGTGCAGAGCAGGGGAGATGGAGGGAGTCGGTTCGACAAAGAGCGCCGGTTAGATATAGAGCAAGGGGTTGCAACCCCTTGTCCTGTAAGGTCTAGACTGCTTTTTAATCCTTAAGTTCAACCTCCTCATCTTCCGAGGCTCTGACCCCGGGTATTTTTGTTTTTTCGCCGCCAATACCCCGGAATTCCACGTTTAGAACGGTTTAAGGGTGAATACTGAGAATAAATGGACATTATTTGTCTATTTATCAGGAAATTAATTGACATTTTTATGTTGTGCTTTATAAAAGTATTATGTCACATTGGTTTTTGATTTTTTTCAGTTCCTTATCCGGAGGGGGCAGATGGGCGAATTTTTCAGTAAAATGATGGAGCAGGTCAAGGAGATCTACAGCAAGCTTGACCGTTCAAAGAGAATAATAGTCGGCGTTGTAATCGCCGTAGTAATAGTTGCGTTTGCAGTACTTTTTTCGGTTTCCAGTGCGGAACCGAATGCCCTGCTTTTTGCAGATCTTCCTGCAGACGACTTCGGTCAGATGACCAAAAAACTCGATGAGATGGGATTCTTCTACGAAACATCGGGCACCACTTCAATTTTTGTAAAACCTGAGGAGAGGCCTGTAATAATTACAAGGCTCGCCCAGGAGAATATGCTTCCCAAGGGGATACCCGGATTTAAACTATTCGATACTTCAAGCTGGACAGAAACAGACAGGGAGCTGGATGTCAAATATATGCGGGCTCTTACAGGGGAGATTCAGCGGCATATCGAGTCTCTCTCAAATATAGATAAGGCTTCAGTTGAAATAGCAATGTCCGAGGACAACCTTTACTCCGACCAGCAGACTCCATATACAGCCGCAGTTACAGTGCACCTTGCTCCCGGTTATGATAAGCTGAGCATGAAAGAGATTAAGGGGATTACATTTCTCGTTTCAAGAGCAGTAGGACCCCGGCTTAAGCCTGAAAATGTAACTGTAACAGATGAATTCGGTAAAATTATATCTGATTTTGATGATGATTTCGAGAACGAGAAGAAAGAATATACTATCATCGAGTTCAGAAAAAAAATAGAAGAGAAAGCCAGAATCAGGCTTTTAAAAGATATCCGCGACGGTCTTGAAAGAATCTACTCCGCAGACAGAATCCAGATTGTAAGACTTAACATGGAGTTCAACTGGGACAAAATAACAGAGGAGCAGACAGAGCATACTCCGATTACAATGGTACCAGATGATCCAAGAACTCCCTACTCTGAAAGAAAAGTGCAGGATTCACTTGTAGTATCCAAAAAGAATACAAAAGAGAATTTCCAGGGGCATGGATGGAATCCGGAAGGGCCGGCCGGCACAGAAGGTAACACACCTCCGGGATATAAGGCAAGCGATGACCAGTTCTCCAAATATGATAAATCTGAAGATATTGAAAATAATGCTATAAATAAAACAACACGATCTATTGCAAGAGATCCCTATGATATAACAAGAGTTACTGTGGCGATTGCAATAGATGGAATGCAGGATCTTCCCCGACTTCCCAGCGGAGAATATGACCTGGATCCGGCTAAAAAACCACTTCAGATCCCTTTAACTCCTGAAGACCTCAAAAAAGCTGAAAATATGGTCAAAAAGGCCATAAATTATGATGATGCCAGGGGCGACCAGGTTGCTGTTGAAAATATAATGTTCGACAGGGCAAACTACTGGAATTCACTCCGCGAAGAATACAGAAAGAAAGAGCAGATGAAGATGCTTCTTCTTGCTGCTCTCATAGGTGTGGTTGCACTGTTTGTCGGATTTATCCTTTTCAGAGCTATACAGAAAGAGCTTGAGAGAAGAAGACGTGCCAGAGAAGAAGCTCTTGCTCTTGAACAGCAGAGAATGCGGGAAGCTGCCCTTAAAGCTGCGGAAGAGGAGGGTATTGACGTCGAACTCTCCCTTGAGGAACGCGCAAGGCTGGAACTTCAGCAGAGTGCGCTTCAGCTGGCAAAAGAGCGGCCTGATGATGTGGCTCAGCTTCTCAGGACATGGCTTGCGGAAGAGTAGTTTTTTAATTTGACAATGTCGGGTTTGTGCCGATATATTACTATATGTTATAATATTCAGGCCGATATTGTCTATCGGCTTGTATTTTTTCTTTTAAGATGCGGGGTAATAAATGCTTCAGTCTAAAAAATCTCAATTGACAGGAAGGCAGAAGGCGGCGG
>DAONFJ010000096.1:7888-12786 GCA_035403545.1 Spirochaetota bacterium | reverse complement strand
CTTGAAGGAAAGGCATTACAGCTTGCAAAAAGAATTTCCAATCTTCCTCCTTCAGCTATCAGATTCGGAAAATGGGGTGTTAATGTTGCTGCTGAAGGAAACACATATGCAGGCCTAATGTTCGAACAGGCTCAGTCAACCTACTGTTTCAGTACAGAAGACAAAACTGAAGCTGTTAACGCTTTCATAGAAAAAAGAAAACCTGTTTTCAATGATAAATAAAAATAAAAACAAACTCCGCCGATCAGCGGAGTTTGTTTTTTAATCCAGCAATGAATATTTACCCCGATACTTTAACAAAAGCTGTACTTGTTAAAAGAATAAACAGATTTGTAGCTGAAGTTATTTTGGATGATGAGCCGATATATGTCTATGTGCCGAATACCGGACGGTTATCTGAACTTGCGCTTCCCGGATCGGAAGTTCTCTTATCGCCTATAAAAACAAAATATAAATTTAAAATTTTATACATCATAAACAGATCGTTCCCGGTTATGATAGATTCAACTTACAGCAACAGGCTCTTCCATGAGCTCCTTAAAATAAAAAAAGTTCCCGCTCTTGATCATTACTCATCAATAAAAAGTGAGCCTGTATATGAGAACCACAGGTTCGACTTCCTCATCGGCAATGAAAATAAAAAAGTATATATTGAATTAAAGTCCTGTACACTTTTCCATAATACAATGGGATCTTTCCCTGATGCAGTGAGTACAAGAGCATCGGAACATGTGAAAGCACTTGCTGAATCGGGGAAGGGAAAACTGATATTCTTCGTGTTGAAAAGCGATATAAAAAAATTTCTGCCAAACTACCACACAGACTTTATCTTCTATGAAACACTTAAATATTATCAAAACATAATAGATATGCATGCATTTACAGTTCAGTATGATGATAATCTGAAAATTAATTCACTGAAAGAAATTCCTGTCATAATACCCGATGTTAAACCATATGGGATATTTATCATAATACTTTTTAATGCTGAAGATATAATCGATGATGACGGGGAGATACTTGAACAGGGTTACTATTTATTCTGTGAAAAATCTGATGAAAATGTTTTCAGAATAATAAAATCAGTCAAAAGTAAAAATGGACTAAGAACAATTATTCCTGATGAAAGATTTTCAAAAATGAAAATAATGTCTGATCTTCCGATAATTAATCCTTCTATCACAATTGACGAAGTAAAAAACAAACTGCTTGATCACGACGGAAGAGAGGTCTCATTTTATAATCAGGATAATAAAGTTTCAGATAACAGTCTTATATATTACAAATCAAAACCTTCGGAAAAACCGTGGTTCTGGGAGATGATACTTCAATGGAGATTCGGCGAATATTCCTAAGGGCAATATTAAAATCTGATTTCATTTCCCGCCGAAAAGTTTTGTTAGAATATCCTCTCTCCCTATCTTACGCAGCCTTCTCTTTAATTTTTCACGATTCTCCTCTTTATACCAGAAGAGAAAACTTCGCTGATCACTTCTATCGTTACTGCTTTTTGCGGAGTAAACTTTTTCCTTTGTATATGGATCAAAACCGGTATAGTACATAACCGAAGACAGGGTCATCGGTGTTGGTGTAAAGTCCTGTACCTGTTCGAGTTTAAATCCTTCACTTTTTGTAATTGCAGCAAGTTCTGCCATATCTTCAAGTTCAGAACCGGGATGGGATGAAATAAAATATGGTACTATCTGCTGTTTCAGCCCGGCTTCTGAGGTCAGTTTCTCAAATACTTTTTTAAATTTTTCAAACAGCTGATAGGACGGTTTTCTCATAAATTTCAGAACGCGGGCTGAAGTATGCTCCGGCGCGACTTTTAATCTTCCAGAGATATGATCTTTCACCAGCTTTTTAATATATTCATCACAAAAATATTTTTTTCTTTTTTCCTGATCATCGCATAACAGAAGGTCATATCTTATTCCGCTTGAAATAAATATTTTTTTTACTCCGGGAATTTTCTCAGCCTTTTTGTATATATCTATCAGAGGTTTGTGATTAAAGACAAGATTGCTGCATACAGATGGATAAAGGCATGAAGACCTGCTGCACTTTCTGCAGAGCATAAAGTCCTCTCCACCCATCTTATACATATTAGCAGAAGGCCCGCCAAGGTCCGAGATGTATCCTTTAAAATCCTCCATCTCCGCAACGTTTTTCACTTCGCGTAAAATAGAATTTTCAGTTCTGTTGATTACTCTCTTTCCCTGATGCATAGTAATAGAACAGAAACTGCATCCTCCGAAGCATCCCCTGTGCAGCGTTACAGAGTGACGTATCATATCATAAGCCGGAACTCCGCCTTTCGCGTTATATTTCGGATGCGGAAGCCGTGTATAAGGGAGATCAAACGCAATATCGATATTGTCAGATTCCGATTCGGCCCGGCATGGATTCATCACAATATATGACTCGCCGGATCTCTGAAGAAGCCTTACCTGTTCATTACTCGCGGCATATTTTTCTATAATAACATGGTTCTCCGCAAACTTTTTTTTATCCGCCGTACATTCCTCATGCGAATAGAGTTCCACATCCTTCCAGTTTTTATTAAGAAAAATTTTGTCTTTGCCGGAGATTAGAATACCCGTCTGCGGAATTGTTTTTAAAGAAGAAAACGGAACTCCTTTTTTCATCAGCTCAAGCACTTCAATAATCGGACCCTCCCCCATACCGTAAATCAGAAGATCGATCGACCCGTCATGAAGAACCGGAGGTTTAAGAGAATCGCTCCAGTAATCATAGTGAGTAAATCTCCGCAGTGACGCCTCAACTCCTCCTGCTACAACCGGAACATCAGGAAATAGTTTTTTAAGAATTCCCGAGTAAACCTGAACCGCATAATCAGGCCGGAACCCCCCCTTGCCGCCCGGAGTATAAGCATCATCCGAGCGCAGTCTTTTCCCCGCTGTATAATGATTTACCATGGAATCCATACATCCCGAAGTAACTGCAAAAAATAATTTAGGAGTCCCGAACTTTTTGAAATCACGAAGGTCATCGCGCCAGTTCGGCTGAGGGACTATTGCAATTCTTAAGCCCCGGCTCTCGATAATTCTCGCTATTACCGCGCTTCCGAAAGATGGATGGTCAACATATGCATCTCCGGAAAAAAGGATAACATCAAGCTCATCCCATCCCCGAAGGTCAGACTCTTTTTTTGTAATAGGAAGCCAGTCCGATATTTTAAATTTATTATTATTCATTTTCTTTTTATCTGCTTTTTAGATTGATTTTTATACTGATACTAATTGATGTATGTAATCTTATTATATTTTTTAGTTACATTCCGGAGTTTATTATATTTAGTAAACTCTATAATTAAAATTCGCAGGCTTGCAAAATAAATTTTATCTTGAGAAAAATAATTATCACTTTATAAATTATAGAGATTAAAGTCATCTCTTAATAAATTCTGCTGGTAATATTAATTGATTATTAAATTACTTTCACTTAAAAATATTTTTCCGGATTAATCATTATTTTGTTAATATTAAAAAACTGAGTGAAAATTATGAAAAAAATTCTGACAATCTGTGCGGCACTTCTTCAGCTCTTTATTTTTAACCCGCTTTATTCAGCGGTTTACGAAGCATCAACTCTCCATAACTCAGTATCCAGATCTGAGACCGTTCAGGATCTTTATATTAAAAGATGGGATATCCTGAAAGAAAAGAATTTCTATTTTGACATATATGGAAAACTTAACTGGGTTTTCGGATTTGATGTAAACACTATCAATGCCGGAACCGGGCAGACTGAACCGACAGACCTTCGTTTAACGAGAACTTACGGAAGCATGACTCTCGCAATTCCCTTTGGCGGCGGCGAAGAGGCCGGGACACTGAAAGATTTCGTTATTGCCCTGACGGCAACCGGTTTCCACTACGGACTTACAAAAAAAATTGATATAGACAGAGGCGATGCCGGTAGCGAATCTGTAACAGATTACAAACACTCCCAGTTTTTTGATGACATATATGCTTTCTCCATCCTGTACAGGCCATTTATAACTTTTCACGGCGGGCTGATATACAACAACGAGTATGTTCCGGAAGAAGATGGTACAATGGATTATTTTAATCCGGTGGAAAGCTACCAAAAAAAATTCTTCGCTGTTGAATTATATAAGTTCATGGCATTCAGTATGAATATCGCAGGCGGGAAACCCGAATCAACCAAAGCCGAAATCGGATTAAACCCGATAATCGGCTTCATAAAAGATGTTTCCAATATATATTATCCGGTTGTTCACGTCGGATATGAAAGGACAACAGCATACAACGACAAACCATATGACGCTGTCTGGGTAGAAAATCCCAAAACTTCTCTGACTGATTACACACGGGACACAGCCACACTAAATGTATTTTCGCTCAAGGTTAACCAGAGATTGTCACAGAACTTTACTGCTGAAGGTTTTCTCGGCGCTCAGTATATTACTGAAGATCTCTACAGCAAAACTGATGATAAAAAAATTAATGTATCTACAGCCAAGGAGTGGTACCTGCTGCTAAGTTTCGATCCGGTTACAGCACCTAATGAAGCAAAGCTTAAAGCTTATACCGGGATGAGCTGGTACTGGGACCCGGCAATCGCAGTACACCGAGATAATCCCGGCAAAGGTAATGCAGTGTATGGATGGATTATCGGCGTTGATGCTGATTTTGTATTTATCGGTGCTGACTTTAAAGCAGAATACAATTTCTCGAGCGAACTCAAAAAGCTCATTGAAGCATCAGATAAGTGGGCAGTTGAAGGAAGCCTGTTTTTCAGGATATAGACGAGGAAAAGATATGAAATATATAAAACTGATAATTATAATAACATTACTTAATACAGCATTTACCGGATGTTCATATGTTTCCGATTATGTTGAGGGTGAA
>DAONFJ010000096.1:0-7788 GCA_035403545.1 Spirochaetota bacterium | reverse complement strand
ATAGATACCCGCTTTCGCGGGTATCTATGTGAATACAAATTCAGAAGCTGAATAAAAATTCAAAATACTGATAAAGTAATATCAGAATCTACTTGTCACTTATCTTTGAGAAATCTATCAGGCTTTTAAAATTCTTAAGAATTCCCTCAAGAATTGAAAGCCTGTTATCTCTCACTTCAATTCTTTTATCCATAACCAGGACTTTGTCGAAGAAGCTGTCTATAGAATGTTTCGCGTCTGAAATAAGTTTAAATAGATCAATATATCTGCTTTCAGAAATAAGCTGTGCGATCTCCTTCTCTCTGGCATTGAAGAAGCTGTAGAGTTCTCTCTCTTCATTCTCTTCCATAAGTGATTCTTTAAAAACAAGCTTATAGTCCTTATTATCTTTTCTAAAACCGTTAAGGATATTATTCATCCTCTTGAAACCAAGAAGAAGCTCTGAAAATTTTTCATCTTTTCTAAAACTGTTAAGGCTCTCCGCTCTTCTGTAAAGTTCCAGATAATCAGTATTGCCGTGGATCATACACGCATCGATCTCGTCATACTTGAATCCTTCATCAGTGAAGATTGTCTTCGCCCTTGCGTTGACAAACTCTATAATTTTATCAACAAGATCTTTTCCGTTTTTGTAATTGCCGGAAATCTTATCCAGGATATCGCTCAGGTTCAGGGAGAGGTTATTCCTTATAATAAGCTCAACCACCGCGTTGGACTGTCTTCTTAAAGCATACGGATCCTGTGACCCCTTAGGAATGTTTCCCACAGAGTAAGAACCGAAAATGTTATCAATTTTTTCCGCAAGAGAGAGCACAACAGAAACTATACCTGACGGAACCGTATCGCCGTAAAATCTCGGCCTGTAATGATCATTGATCGCTTCTGCAACTTCTTTATCCTCGCCGTCATTCAGCGCGTAAATTCTCCCTACCCTGCCCTGGAGAGATGCGAACTCGTAAACCATCGCTGTATCAAGATCGGCCTTGGAAAGAAAAACCGCCCTGGTAATTTTTGCTTTTACTTTATCATCAAGCTTCAGCGCATCGGAAATTTGTGAAGCTGCAATTTTCATTCTTTCAATTTTATCATAGATAGATCCGAGCTCTTTGTGAAACATTACATTTTTAAGAGATTCAACTCTCTGTTCAAGTTTGAGTTTAGCATCCTCTCTGTAAAAAAATCTTGCATCGGTAAATCTTGCTGATATTACCTTTACGTTTCCTCTTACTATATTTCTGCTTTCCGGATTATTTGCAGTGACCAGAAATTTGTTCATCAGTTTTCCCTGGCTGCTCAGTATCGCAAAATATTTCTGGTGTTCTTTCATCTCGGTAATCAAAACAATATCAGGTATCTCTAAAAAATCTTTATTGAATTCGCAAGTTATAATGCCAGGATTTTCCACAAGAAATGTAACTGTATCGAGAAGTTCTTCGTCATCATTAAGAACTCCTCCTGCTGCCTGCGCTGCTTTAACAAGTTCTTTTCTTATCAGTTCTTTCCTCTCATTCTGGTCGAGGATTACTCCATTCTCTTTAAGCTTCTCGCTATACTCAGAAATTTTTGAAATCTCGATCATTCTGTTGAATTGTACAAAATGTCCCCTGGTACTGCTTCCCGATTTAATCCCTTCAATTTCGAACGGGATTACTTTATCATTAAACATCAATACAAAATATTTTATCGGCCTGGGAAAAGTAATTTTCTTGTCGCTCCACTTCATTCTTTTAGGGAACTGAAGATTTGTTAAACAGTATTCCAGTATTTCAGGTATTATAGTTTCAGTTTTTCCGGATGCAAGTTTCTTTGAAGCAAATACATAGTTCCCTTTCTCAGTCTCCCGGATAGAAGTGTCCTTAAGTTCAATTCCGTTTCCTCTAAGAAATCCTTCCATTGCTTTTGTCGGAGATCCGGTGCTGTCATATGCAGCTTGTGCTGACGGGCCTTTTAACTCGACAATTTCGCCTCTCTGCGCGTCAGCAAGTCCTGAAGCAAGTACCGCCATTCTTCTTGGAGTTCCAAATACTTCTATATCACTGAAGTCTATCCTCAGCTCTGTGAGTCTTTCTTTGAATATATTTTTTAGAGATGCAATCGCAGGTGCTATATAGCCTGCCGGTATCTCTTCTGTTCCGATCTCACATAGAAAATTCGCGTTAGTCAGCATACACAATACTCCAGAACATATTTTTTTATCTGCGCACGCTCCGCATGCGCGGGGATTGAGATTCAAAGGCTTAGCCCGGGTATCCCAATCTGCATGCAGCACAAAGTACTGCACAGCTATATATTACTGCATTTTCAAACTCATCTCAAAATCCCGAAAAATTTATTAGAATAAACCTGATCCAAAGCTCCCTACGAGAATTCCTTAGGTTAATCAAAAAAAATTCAGCGGACTTCATTTACTATGACATTTCATAACTTATTTAAGAATAAAAATACTACATATCGAGGTATCACAGAGGGTCTTTATTGAGTCAATAAGTTTTTAAAATAGAGGTAAAAGCTGCTTCAGAGGATTTATCTTTTCAGATATTTTTTCGGATTAGTATGATCACCCTGTTTTATCAGCTCAAAGTGAACATGAGGACCTGTTGATCTTCCAGTGTTTCCGCTTTTTGCTATGTTCTGACCCTGTTTAACATACTGCCCTTCTTTCACAATAATCCTTGATAGATGACCGTATAGACTCTTCCATCCGCCAGGGTGCGCAATAATTACTGCATTACCATATCCGCCCATCCAGCCTGCGTATGTAACCTTACCATATTTAGTGGATCTTATCCATTCATATCTTACAGCAATATCCATCCCTTTATGAAATTCTTTATATTCACGGTTAAACGGATTTCTTCTCCAGCCGTAACCTGCAGTGACTCTTCTGCTGGCGGTAGGCCATAAAAAGCCGGAGAAAATATTCTGCGGTTTCGCATCAGGGATAAAAACAAGTTCACCTTCAGGAACAAAATCAGGATTTTTAAAATTATTTTCCGCCAGTATTTTCTCTACCGGAATTTTATATTTAGAGGCAAGCCCTGCTACGTTGTTCCCTTCTCTCATATTATAAAGTATACCCTCTTTATTAGGTATTCTTAAATTTGTTCCCGGATCAACATAATCATACGATTTTAAATTATTGCTGCCGCAGATAGTATCTATGGAAACACCAAATTTTTTAGCAATACCATTAAGGCTCTCACCCGATTTCACTTTATACGTTTTAATTTTCAAAGGAGTGTTGACTGAAGGGACAGAAAAATCGGTTTTATCAGAAAGAAGAAGTTCGTTTTTCAGCTTTTCGTCTTCTTCAATATTTTTAATATCATAATCGGCAAGAACCATCAGCCCGCCGGGATCTTTTTCATTTACCTCATCTGCAGATTCGGCATATTCTCCCGAAGTTGCTCCTGCAGACGCTTCACTTGATGGAATAGCTGTAATAATAATAGAGGATATAATTATGAAACCGACAGTCATTGCAACCGCCTTGGAAAGGTGGAAAAAATCCTTCTTATAAATATTTTTTATATAAGTACCACTTTTACCTATATAAATCAGAACTATATCGTTCGTAAAAACATTTATAGTCAGGTTGCCAATTTTATATGTATTAAATCCTTTTTTAAACATCCTTTTAAATCTGCTTATTAAAATTATTAGTTACTGGTTATTCATCGTCTTCTATTATACAAATATTTAATCTTTATTTTTTATCAGGCGCTTTGTTTACTAATGATGAGCCAGAGTAAGATTCTTCAATAAATCTTTTCGGATCTTTTTTATTCATGCCGGTAATAGTTATCTTTCCATGCGCTACAACTCCGCGCTGAATCGATATAGCCGGGGCTGTAATATCGCCCAGAACTTTTGCTGTTTCAAGAAGCCTTACTTCATTTTCAGCTGTAATATTTCCGATAACAGTACCTGCAACAACAACTGATTTTGCAAAAATATCTGTCTTGATTCTTCCTTTTTCTCCGACAACAAGCTCCTCATCAGTCTTAATCTCACCTTCAAACTTACCATCTATTTTAAGAGAGCCGCTGATATAGAATTTTCCTTCAAAAACTGAACCCTCACCGATTGTGCTGTTTATCCCCTCTGGTTTCGATGCCATAAAATACTCCATTAGTACGGAAAATAATTACTTTTAAACTGGAATTTAACTCTAAAACCGTTTATCAGTATGTAAATCAATTAATTATTATACGTCAAATATTATTTTTTAAAATTGAAGGAGTTATACAATGTATTTATAACTTCAACTCTCTTATTAATTATATAGAAAGATCGAGACTTTCAAGCTTTACTTTCTTTTTAAGTTTTCCTACTGATACAAGGGAAAGCGTTTTATTTTTAAAAATCTTGTCGCATACTCTCATGTAGTCATCATGTGTAATTTTATCAATTATGTTTACTACATCATTAAAATCAAAGTATCTGCCGTAGGTCATCTCATTTCTCGCGAGCTGGCTCATGCGTACTTCGTTGCTCTCAAGGCTAAGTGCAAGATTTCCCTTCATATATGTTTTAGTATCCTGAAACTCTTCATCAGTAATACCGTCATAAAACATTTTTTTGCACTCTTTCATAATAAGATCAACAGTTAGACCGAATTTTTCCGGTAAAGTCGCGCAGTATATTCCGAAAACGCCGCAATCAACATAAGATGAATGAAAAGAGTATATAGAATAGCTGATACCCTCTTTTTCACGTATATTCTGGAACAGCCTTGAAGACATACTTCCGCCGAGAATTGTGCTCAGAATATAAAGGCCCCATCGATCCTCCTCTCCACGCTTTATCCCCTCAAGGCCCATGCAGAAGTGAACCTGTTCGAGATCTTTCTCCATATGCTCCCTGGAGATTCTCGAAGGAATTCCTATTTCGAGTTCAGAGACCGGAATTATTACGCTTTTTTCCTTTCCGAAATATGTGGCGGTGAGATTTTTTGCTTTTTCCGGTTCAAAATTTCCGGCGATTGCAAGGATGGCATTATCATTAACATAATGTGAATCATAGAATGTAGTAATCGATTCCCGTGTGGTTTTTCCGATACCTTCAATAGTACCAAGTATCGAATGGCTGAGAGGGTGCCCCTGAAGCATTTTTTCCATAAAAAAATCGTGGATAAATTCATCAGGCGTATCTTCATACATCCTGATCTCTTCCACGATTACATTTTTCTCTTTATCAAGTTCTTCCGGATCAAAAAGAGAGTTATAGTACATGTCGGAGAGAATTTCAAGAGCCAGCTCCAGGTAATCCGACACTACATTTATATAATAGCAGGTATATTCCCTGTTGGTGGCCGCGTTATGCTGCCCTCCAACACGGTCGATGCTCCTGGCTATATCACCAGCTGTATATTTTTCTGTCCCCTTAAAAAGCATATGCTCAACAAAGTGAGCATATCCATACTGATCAGGGTTTTCATCCCTTGAGCCTTTTTTGATCCACAGACCAACTGAAACAGAGACTACTTCCCTTATAGGTTCAAGGAGAACAGAAAGTCCGTTTTCCTGCTTATATTTTATTACCATTTATTCTTCTTAAACTTTTATTTTAATTACCAAAAGCTTATATCCAAAAACTATATTGGTTAATACTTAAAAGCCATCCAGCCCCTGGAGGAACAAAGCAAAATTCTTGCCCCTTCCGGGAGTGAGGGGGCTTATTCTTCTAAAGCTTCCTTTCTGCTCAGGTCAATTCTTCCCTGGCGGTCAATTTTAATGACTTTAACTTTCATTTTATCACCAACCGCGCAGATATCAGTAACTTCCTTTACTCTTGCATTATCAAGGTTTGATATGTGAACAAGGCCCTCTTTACCCGGAGCTATTTCAACAAACGCACCGAATTCCATGATCTTCTTAACTGTTCCAGTGTATATAGCACCGATTTCAATATCTTCCGCAATTCCAAGAATTATCCTGACAGCGTTATCTATTGCTTCCTGACTTACTGAGGAGACTACAACCTTGCCCGTATCATCTATATTGATCTCGGCGCCTGTCTCTTCAACAATCTTCTTGATCACTCTTCCACCAGGTCCTATGATCTCACCAATTTTTTCAGTTCTGACCTTCAGAGTTTTTATCTTCGGAGCAAAAGCAGATACATTAGTTTCAGGTTTAGAGATGAATGAATCCATAATTTTCAGGATATGGAGCCTTCCTTCTTTCGCCTGTGCAAGCGCTGATTTCATAATCTCGGGAGTAATTCCTTCAATTTTTATATCAAGCTGAAAAGCTGTAATTCCTGTTTCTGTACCTGACACTTTAAAGTCCATATCTCCGAGATGATCTTCAAGTCCCTGTATATCACTAAGAATTGAATACTTATCCCCTTCCATGATAAGACCCATTGCAATACCTGCAACAGCCGCCTTGATCGGAACACCCGCATTAAACAGCGCAAGAGATCCGGAGCAGACACTGGCCATAGATGAAGAACCGTTAGACTCAAGAATCTCTGAAACCTGTCTTATTGTGTACGGGAAAGTCACGAGGTCAGGTATCACATATTCAAGCGATCTCTCCGCAAGCATACCATGTCCTATTTCACGTCTTCCCGGATTACCTGTTCTTCCTGTTTCGCCAACTGAGAATGGAGGGAAATTATAGTGAAGCATAAATCTTTTTTCACTGCGCCCTTCAAGACCTTCCAGCCTTTGTGATTCAGCTAATGTTCCAAGTGTAGTTATTCCGAGACTCTGGGTTTCACCTCTTGTAAATACTGCAGAACCGTGAGCCCTCGGAAGAATTCCGGTCATTATATCTATAGGCCTGATATCTTTAAGTCCCCTTCCGTCAGCACGGGCACCCTCTTCAAGACATCTCTTCCTCATTATCTCGCCGTCAAGAGCATCCACAATTCCTCTCAGCTGTCCGATTGTATCGGGAAACTGCTCTTTAAGTTCCTCTTTTGCTTTTGCGTATATTTCATTCCACTTATCTTCACGCGGTTTTTTAACGGTGATAAGTTTGAGCTGTTCAAGATCTGAATAATATCTTTCTCTTACAACTTTTTTCAGTTCCTGATCCGGCTGATATGATTTATATTCGAAGGCCGGTTTGTTAACTGCTTTTTTTAATTCATCCTGAACATCACATATAAGTTTGATATTATCATGAGCAAACTGAACCGCTGCAAGCATATCCTCTTCAGATACATTCTTTGAGCTTCCTTCTATCATTGTAACAGCTTTTCTTGTACCTGCTACAACAAGATCTATATCGCTCTCTGCTGATTCTTTAAAGGTCGGATTTACTATAAACGTTCCATTTACTCTTCCGACTCTAACCGCACCTACAGGTCCGTTAAACGGCATGCCTGAAACAATTAATGCTGCAGATGCTGCATTTATTGCAAGTACATCATGCTGGTTAATCCCGTCTGCGGAGAGGACATATATTATTATCTGAACTTCATTTACAAAATCTTCAGGGAAAAGAGGTCTGAGAGGACGGTCTGTAAGTCTTGAAACAAGAACTTCTCCATCACTTGGCCTGCTCTCTCTTTTTATAAAACCGCCGGGAATTTTTCCTGCTGCATATGATTTTTCTCTGTAATCTACTGTAAGGGGAAAAAAATCCTGCCCTTCCTTCACATCTCTTGATGCAACTGCACTGGCAAAAACTACATTCTCACCAAGCGATACGGCAACAGCTCCATCAGCCTGTTTCGCAAGATACCCTGTATTGAAATTCAGTTTTTCTTTACCTATTTCTAAACTATAATCAAATGACATTAAAACCTCTCACAATACTTATTTGATACCGG
>DAONFJ010000095.1:0-12811 GCA_035403545.1 Spirochaetota bacterium | reverse complement strand
TTAATTAAACGCATAATTACTTCCCTGCCGGTATAAAATCGAGCACTTCAATTTTAAAAGAAGTATCTGTTTTCACTTTATATTTATATTCCGGATTTCTGATCTTAGCGAGCGATTTTATAAAACTTTTTTTACTGTAGGTAATTTCAATTATAAAAGGATCGTTTTTACCGGAAAGAAAACTTTCTCCGGCAGTTTTATAAAGATTCTCTATTGTAAACATAGCTGCAGTTTTATTACAGTCAGCGGCAGGTTTACCGTTAAAACTGCAGAGATAAATATTGCCGTCTTTTACATTCAGTTCCCATATACCGGACATGGGGCTGAATGCGTTAAAATTAACTTTAATAAAATATTCTTTTATACCGGATTTATTCCACATTTCCAATGATTTTTTATATGTCTTTTCATTTCCGGCGGCGTATAAGCTAAGTGAAAAGAGCGTTATCAGAACTGCAAGGCTGTATCGATATTCATGCTTCATTATCTGTATTTCCCGTTTAAATTAGTTTAATATAATCAATCTACCCAGTAAAATCGTTATAGAATTTATTTATAACCTGACTTTCATGTGCAGAAATTATTGATTTAACCGTCATATTCAATGACAGAATTATCAACTTATTTCTTTTTGAACTTAAATATCTGTTCTCCATAGATGATATTATATATGATAAAGGAAATCATTTTTTGATAAAAAAAAGTATGCCAATCATGCTTGACAATATTTTTCGCAAAAAGATCAATCGTTGTCAGGTAAAAAATAGTGATAAATTTTGGAAAAATTAAGCTTTCCTCTCCGCTTTTACTTGCTCCCATAGCAGGATATACAGATTCTCCATTCAGAAAAATCTGTGTCAAACATGGATGCGGGTTAACTATGACTGAACTTATCAGCGCAGAGGGAATTGTCAGAAAAAATAAAAAAACAATGGATCTCCTTTCTTTCACGGACGGGGAACGCCCCCTGGCGATACAGATATTCGGCCGGAAACCTGAAACTATGGGTGAAGCAGCATCTTTTATTGAGTCCCTGAACCCGGATATTATAGATATAAACATGGGATGCCCCGCAAAAAAAGTCTGCGGTTCGGGTAACGGGGCATCTCTCCTTAAAGATCCCGATCTGGTTTTCCGCATTACAGATAGTGTTGTTAAAAGCACATCGATTCCGGTTACCGCAAAAATAAGAATCGGTTGGGATGACAATTCGCTGAATTACATGGAGATTGTGCAGGCGCTGGAAGCCGGCGGTGTAACCTTTATAACAGTTCACGGCAGAACGAGAGCACAGCAGTACAGCGGACTCGCGGACTGGAACGTTATACGGGAAATATGCGCATCGTCAAAAGTGCCGGTGATCGGGAACGGAGATATCAATTCCCATGAAAAAGCTCTTGAAATGATGGAATTTTCCGGATGTAAAGCAGTAATGATAGGCAGAGGCGCTTTCGGCAATCCATGGATTTTCAGCGGCAAAATTCCCGATGTGCCAGAGATAATACAGCAGGTGAAGGAACATTTTGATCTTATGGTTGACGAATACGGAGAAAGGGCAATTCATATGATGAGAAAGCATATTGTTAGATACATTCACGGAATAAAAAATGCGTCAAAAGCAAGAAGTGCAATAGTTATTGCTTCAGGCAGAGATGAAATATTTAAAATACTCGATTCGGTGGAAATGTCGGCATGATAACAGGAACAGGTATTGACATAGTTAATATTAACCGTATAAAAAAAAGTCTCGAAGAATACAGCGGGAGATTCATTGCCAAAATTCTTTCAGATGAAGAGATAAAAATAATTCCTTCAGCCGGAAGGGATGAATTTATCGCCGGAAGATTTGCAGCAAAAGAGGCTCTTGTTAAAGCAGCGGGAATATCTCTCCCATTCAGAAATATCACAATTTTGAATGATAAAAACGGCAAACCTTACATAAAGGAAATTCCTGACGGAATCGGTAATAAAAAAATACATATTTCAATCAGCCACGACACTGATTATGCCGCTGCTTCGGTAATAATTGAAGAGTAATCAGAGAAAGTATTTCTTCTGCTCTTTTATTGTTGAAACCGGGAATCTGCCGTAATGATGGCCGGGCCAGATAATTGTATCATCGGGGAATGATAATATACGTCCCTTTATAGATTTCAGGATTGTTTCTCCGCAGCCTCCTGAAAAATCTGTTCTACCTACACCTTCAGTAAAAAGGGTATCACCGGTAAAAATATTCCCGCTAAAATAAAGACAGATGCTTCCCGGCGAATGTCCGGGAGTATGAATTACCTCAATCTCGGTACTGCCGACGTTTATTTTATCTCCGTCATGAAGAAGCCTGACTTCATGTTTAACGCGCCTGCCCCCTTTAAGAAACTCTACAAGCCTGTTAACATTTTTCCTTAAAAAATAATAATCAGCTTCATGAATAAGAAGCTTCGCCCCGGTTTTTTTGATATAGTACCTGTTTCCGCCAATATGGTCAAAATGCCCGTGAGTATTGATAATTGCTGTTATGTTAAACTGATATTTACCTATTACGGCGTTAATTTTTTCAAAATCGGAGGACGGATCCAGCAAAACAGCATCTTTTGTCTCTTCATCGCCTATAAGGTAACAGAATACTGCCATATGTCCGACTTTAATCTGCTCAATAACCATCATTTTTCTCTTCAAATATTATTATCCATAAGTGAGTTCATTTAGTTAAATGTATAAAAAAAAATTCCCTTTACTATAAAAAAGTAAAAAACCTCAAAAAATGATTTTCCTCTCATTCAAAAACATTATCCGATATCTCCAGCCATGATAAAAAAACATTTGAAATTATAAGGGCTACAATAATTCTGTCCCTATTATCTCAAGGAGGATAAAATATGAAATCGAGCACAATCCCGGAAGTAATTGAAGATATAAGAAATGGTAAAATGATTATCCTTGTGGATAACGAAGATAGAGAGAATGAGGGGGATCTGGTAATCGCAGCCGAACATTGTACCCCTGAAATTATAAATTTTATGGCTAAATACGGCCGCGGGCTAATCTGCGCTCCCATGACACAGAAAAGGGCAACAAAACTGGGCCTTGACCTGATGGTACAGGAGAATACTGATAAATACGGAACAGCTTTCACTGTTTCTGTTGATGCTCAGGAAGGGACAACAACCGGAATTTCCGCTCAGGACAGATCAAATACTGTTCATGTCCTGATTGATGAAAAATCAACACCTGAAGACCTTAGACGCCCCGGACATATTTTCCCTCTTGCTGCAAGGCAGGGTGGAGTTTTAGTCAGAGCGGGACATACTGAGGGAGCGGTTGACCTCCCGAGAATGGCAGGACTTAAACCCGCAGGAGTAATCTGCGAAATACTGAATGATGACGGGACTATGGCAAGACGTCCCGACCTTGATAAATTTGCCGAAGTTCACGGTTTAAAAATAGCGACAATTTCTGATCTTATTAAATACAGGCAGCACAAGGAACGCCTTGTTAAAAGGATATCATCAGCCGAAATGCCTACCGACTATGGCAATTTCAAAGTTGTTGCTTTTGATACTGAAGTGGGGAACGAAACTCATGTTGCGCTGATAAAAGGAGACATTGAAGGGGATAAAGTTGTACCTGTCAGGGTTCACTCAGAGTGTCTTACGGGCGACGTTTTCGGTTCAAGAAGATGCGATTGCGGATCACAGCTTCATAGTGCGATGGAATATATCGAAAAACATGGTTACGGAGTTATTCTGTATCTCCGCCAGGAAGGCCGTGGTATCGGGCTTGGAAATAAAATTAAAGCCTACCATCTTCAGGATTCAGGGATGGATACAGTTGAGGCCAATTTAAAACTGGGATTCCCTTCAGATTTGAGAAATTACGGTATAGGCGCCCAGATTCTGGTTGATCTCGGACTTCGCAAGATAAGCCTGATAACAAATAATCCCAAAAAAATAATCGGTATTGAAGGATACGGGCTGGAAGTTACCGGAAGGATTCCTCTGGAAATCGCACCTAAAGATGAAAACAGATTTTACCTTGAGACAAAACGTGACAGAATGGGACACCTTATATTAGGTAATGACGGCAATCAGGATACATCAAAATAGTCAGGCGAGAGAATATTAGTGACTGAAAATACTTTACCAACAATCCTTGTCGTTGATGACGAAGAGGTAATACGTATAACAATCCAGAAAAAGCTATCACGTATGGGCTTTAATGTAATTTCATTCGAGAAGGGTGAGGATCTGCTTTATTACCTGAAAAATGCAGATCATAAAGCTGACCTCATAATTACAGACATTAAACTCCGCAAGATGGATGGAATTGAACTTCTTCGTAGAATAAACAGCATGGATGAGCCGATACCTGTTCTGATTATAAGCGGCCACGGCAACGTTGAAGATGCAATACGGGCACTAAGATATGGCGCAAGCGATTATATACGCAAACCTTTTGATATAAACGACCTTACATCTTCAGTACGGTCAATCCTGAAAAGAAAATTCCAGAAAAAGCTTTCAGAGAACTTCGCGAAATACAAGCAATACGAAAAATCTGTACTTGTAATGCCGAATGACGGAGACCTTATCAATACAATATCGTTCAACTTTACGAAAGATCTTGTAGCTGCCGGTCTATTTAATTATACTACATCAGAAAACATTTCACTCTCCCTGCAGGAAGCCATTTCAAATGCCATGTTTCACGGTAATTTCGAAATCGATTCGTCTCTGCGTGACAGCGGCGGGATGAAAGAGTTTAATAATGAAATTGACAAAAGAAAAGTCCTCTCACCTTATAAAGACAGGTCTGTAAAATTAACATATGAATTGACTCCCGAATATGTTCTATATGAAATAGAAGATCAGGGCCCGGGATTTAATTACCAATCGCTCCCCGATCCGAGAGATCCTGAAAATTTCTTTAAAAACAGCGGAAGAGGGTTGCTTATTATACGTATTCATATGGATGAAGTCTCCTGGCACGAAAGGGGAAATGTCATCAGAATGAAAAAATACAAGGTAAACAGAAATTCATAATACCAGGGGGATTTATGGAAACAGTAAGATGGAACGGCGATTCGGTTACAATTTTAGATCAGAGGCTTTTACCTTCGAAAGAAGAATACCATACATATAGTGACTATTTTGAAGTAGCCGAGGCCATCACTTCAATGGAAACGCGCGGAGCTCCGGCAATCGGGATAACTGCAGGCATGGGTATTGCTCTTGGCGCAAAAAAAATGAAAGTCAGCACCCTCCCCGCGTTCAAAGAAGAGATGAATAAAATTTTTGAATGCTTTGCTGCCACAAGGCCCACAGCGGTTAACCTTTTCTGGACTATTGACAGAATGAAAAAAATTCTTTCAGAGATAAATAATATTGAAGAAGCCGTAAAAAAATTTGAAAACGAAGCAGTACTTATTCTGAAAGAGGATATTGAAGCAAATAAGCAGATGGGTAAAAACGGATCAAAATTCCTTCAGGACGGAGATGTCGTAATGACCCACTGCAATGCCGGCGCTCTTGCAACCGGCGGTTATGGTACAGCGCTTGGCGTGATAAGAGCGGCTATTGAAGAGGGAAAAAAAATAGAAGTCTTCGCCTGTGAAACAAGGCCGTATCTTCAGGGAGCCAGGCTGACAACATGGGAGCTTCTCCAGGACAATATACCCGTTACACTTATAACCGATAACATGTCCGGTTTTTTTATGAAAAACGGAACCATTAAAAAAGTAATTGTTGGAGCGGACCGTATTGCAAAAAACGGCGACACCGCCAACAAGATAGGGACATATACCCATTCGGTACTGGCAAAAGAACACGGGATTCCGTTTTATATCGCCGCGCCGGTTTCGACACTTGATCCACAGACTGAAACAGGCGATAAAATTGTAATCGAGTACAGAAGTATTGATGAAGTTGCTTATGTCAAAAATGTTCAGATCGCGCCGGAAGGGGTGAAGATTCTAAATCCGTCATTTGATGTAACCCCGGCAGAAAATATTACAGCTATCATTACCGAGAAAGGCGTAATAGAACATCCGGCCGGTAAAGGGATAATGGAGATTTTCAACTAGGCACTCATCCGCCCGCTAGGCACCTTCCCCATGACAAGATGAGAAAGGCAATTTAGTACAAGGCAGTTTCTGCCAATATTAATCATAAAAATGTAATGTTTCTAATTCTTAGTCTCCCCCATTTCTCATGGGGGAGATGTCGCTTCTGCGACAGAGGGGGAGAGGCTAAAATCTGTAAATATTCCTGTAATAAAAAAGAATTATTGTATCACCAAACAGCAGGGTAATAATAATTCCTGCTGCAATGAATGGAGCAAATGGTATTTTGATTCTGAAGCTCCATCCTTTCAGTGCTCCCCATATTACTCCGAAAACTGCTCCGGACACTAGTGAAACCTCAAGCAGTACAATACTCATCTCAAGTCCCAATAAAAAACCGGCAGCCGCGTAAAGTTTAAGATCCCCTCCTCCGAAAGCACCGGGAAAGATAAACATAATAATCAGAAAAAAAACTGTAAGGAACAGGAATCCGTAAAAACTATCCATAAAGTTATTGTGCAGAATGACCGGATATATAGATAAAACAAAAAAAATAATATTAAGACTGAGAGGCACCATCATTGTTTTAACATCTACTATTGCGATTGTGACCGACACGGCAGCTATAAGATAAATAAAAAAGGAGAGCAGATCAGTCCCGTGAAAACGCGCAATTATTACTGCAAGCAATCCATACAGGATTTCCATCGCCGGATATATGAATGGAATTCTATTTCCGCAGGCGGTACATTTACCTCTTGAAATAAAAAATCCGACCAGCGGAATTAAATATAATGCAGATATGCTTTTACCGCAGGCCGGGCATTCAGAGCGGGAGAAAAGAGCATTGAGCGGATTCTCTTTAATCTTGCCATTTGAATATCTTTCTGCAAGAGTGTAAAAAAAGCTGCCTGCGATTGTACCTGCTGCAAAATAAAAAATATAGCTGATCAAAATAATTTTTCCTTTTTAAGAAGATAATGTTTCCGCTGCCGGACGAAAAGTGACGGTCAGATTTTAAAATCCAGGTTATAGTTTATTCCGGCGGTGATCTCGAAAGAGTTCACACTCATAAATATTTCGCTATTTTCATTTTCACTTTTAATTTTCGCAGGATTTCCGAAGTACCGTGTTAATTCCATCACAAATGAATAGTTCCGGTCAATAAGAGTTTCAGCTCCGCACTTCAGGTGCGTACCGGCAACAAATGCCGAGAATGTATTTGATTCATCGGGATATAACGTCAAAGCTGCGGGATTCGACTGTTTTACTTTCACCAGGACATAACTCATGTTCAATCCGCCGGCAAAATAAAATCTGCTCCTGTTTGACAGAGGAATTACAATACCGAAGGAAACAGGAAAGGTAAATCTTGAGTAATCAAGTTCTACCTTATTCTCCGGCAGACCTGATGGCTTTATTGAACCTGCCGGATTGTATAATACATTTGATGTATATTCCCAGCCGAGTTTGATAAGCAGGTCATCATTTATATAGGCCAGATTCGCTGAAAAAACCGGGGAGTATGTAGTCTCAATTTCTGTCACAGATGTCCCCGGATGTGCTGCCTGGTATTCTCTCATTTCCAGATTAATATCTCCGGCAATTTTTTCAACATTGCCGGCATCACTGGCTGCACCTGCCATTAATCCTAAATTGAATATTCCCGAAGCCTGGGTATCGATATAGAAAATAAGAATCAATAATGTAATTTTCAGATATTTCACAAATTATTTCCGGTTAACCTTATATGTTAAAATGAAGAGCCGCTGAAGCAGTGATATGGAATCCTGTAAAATCGACTCTTGCATAATCAGTTCCATCGTTAATAATCGGGCTTGTTCCATGAATATACTTAATGTCGCATCCTGCAGAAACTCTTTCGTTCAGCATATACTCACAGCCGATTTCTGCAACAAGCGGAATCGCGTATCCGGTAAAACTCGCGCTATGGTCAAGCGTTGCCGATTTAAAACTGTTGCTGTAAGTACCGTATGCAAAAGCGACACCGCCCCCAAGGTAGATACGGGACTCCCCCCAGAAAAGAAGAGCAACACCTGCAGTTAAAGGAACATCAAAAGACCACTGGTTATACGTAACCTCCACAATTTCAGCCGTAGCAGGGTCAATAGTCTTACCCTTACCTCCGGAAATAATGTGGACGTATTCAATTCCCGCTTTGTAGTAAATGGAATCCTTTATAATCCGCAGATCCGCTCCTGCTATTGCACCGACAGGGACTTCAACGGTTGAAACCCCGGTACCGCTCTGAGACCTGTTTATGCTGTTTATACCGTCAGGTGCGCCGAGATTCTCCGTCTGCCAGCCTGAACTCATCGAACCACCGACAGCAGGCGAATATCCAAGCCTTGCAGATATGGATACCTCCGCGGCATATGATACTGCAGTGCATAAAATAATGATCAGTATAATTATATATTTAAAATTTTTCATAGAACTCAATATCTGTTAAAATGATAAATCACTCCGAAGCGTACCCTGTGCCCGGAATAATCTATATAGTAATCGTCATAGGGAGGCGATGTTGAGGCCACAGGAGAGCTTCTTGCAGCCAGATACTCCCACTCAAAAAGGAGAGACGCGTCACTGTAAATTTCAGATTCAATACCCGCAATAAGGCCGTAACCGAAAAGCTGTTCATTAATTTTTTCGCTCCCGGAAGAAGTTTTCACCCGGCCTGAACCGAATATGTAGGAACCTCCTCCCCCCATATAGAACACTCCGTAATCGCGAAGCGGAATATTTATACCGGCATAAACCGGTACTTCGGTGATTATTACTTCAGTCTCCTGTACTGCTCCCGCACTGCTGTTAGTTATCTCACCCTTTGAAAAAGGATAAGAATATTCTACTCCGGAGCGGAGAAATACTCTGCTCATATCGAGCTTCAAGACAAGCCCGGCGGAAATATTCTGCTGAACATCTGCCTGAATTCCGCGTTTATCAGAAAGCATCCCCGCGTCATATTGATATCCCATAGAAAAACCCGCAGAAAATTTATCTTCGGCATAAAGTATATTTGACGCGAACAGTACCAGGATAATAACAATTCTTTTCATTCAGTTACCGTTGTTTTATTAAGAACAGGTACCTGATATTTTTTTACAGGTTACAATCTTCCGTAACCGTCAAAAACATACGGCATTCTGTTCTCCGCCGCGCATGGAGCGGGGAGATACATTTTACCTACAGTTTTTAAGTAATTACAATCTTTTTTTATATAATAACATTCAAAAAATTGACAAAAAAATACTGTAATTTAAAAATTGAAGGACGGTATATTGCAGCATTATGAATAAAAAAATAACAACCGGCTTAATTACACTATCTCTTCTGAACCTCTTCTGTTCAGAGATGCAGATAACTGAAAGTAATGTCAAAAAAGAACTGCACTCGGCTGCTGCTTCAATCAAAAAAGACAAGTACGCTATTTATAAACTTGACGACAGGACAATAGGTAAAAAAGGTTACTTTTATGTTATAAGAAATAATGGTACAATATCCTATCATCCGAAGAAGTCACTGATAAATTTTGATTTCAGCAGGTATCCGTTTGTTCAGAAGATTTTAAATAACCGGAACGGATGTCTCTTTTTTAATGCGGATGGAACCGGGAGATATGTTTTTTTCAGGGAAATAAATTCAGAAGAAATTCTCTGCCTGACAATTGATAGCATCGAGTTTGCAGAGACTGTTTATGAATGTGATTCAAATATTGAGGAAAAGAAATGAAAGATTTTAAATCAGTTGTATTCTCCGGCGGCGGAAGCAGGTGCATGTGGCAGGTGGGATTCTGGCATAGTGTATCTCCGGAGTTAAATCTGAAGCCCGAAATTGTCGCGGGAGTAAGTGCCGGAGCTGCAATGGCTGGAATGATTATGGCCGGAACCGCAGATCTGGGACTGACATTGATAAAAGAAGCGACCGCTGCCAATAAAAAAAATTTTTACATCAGCAACTTTTTGAAAAAAGAGCCTGTCTTCCCGCACTACCAGATCTACAGAAACACAGTGCTGAAAACTGTTAATGCTGATGTGCTTAAGCGTTTTAAAAAAGGGCCGGAAATAAGAGTACTCTTTGCCCATCCTCCGGTTTATCTCGGTGCGCTTTCCGGAACATTCGTCGGACTTATGGCCTATGTAATTGAAAAACACGCATTTCATCCGGTTCATCCTAAGCTGGCAACAAAGCTTGGTTATAAACCGACAGTTGTTAAACTCAACGACTGCAATTCGGCGGAAGAGATTGCCGATCTTATAATGTGTTCATCCTGCACCCCGCCGTTTCTTCCGATAATGAAATATAACGGAAAGGTATCACTTGACGGCGGTATTATAGATAACGTCCCGGTTTCTGTAATTGGTGATGATGAAAAAAAAGGAAGGATGCTTGTGCTCATGTCGAGAATTCACAGGGCTGACAGAATTCCACGGATATCAAACCGGATATATATGCAGCCCTCTGTAACTCCGGCGATATCAAAATGGGATTACACCAACCCTGCGGGACTTCAGGCCGCTTATGATCTTGGCAAGAAGGATGGCGACACTTTTATTAAACAATACAGGAACGGTGTATTTAAAAAGTAACCTGCCCGAACCTGTTATATTGTGACAGAAAATATAAGCACAGGCCGTTAAGCGCGATGGAATGACTTAGTATTCCATCGCGGATCATCCCTGAAAGTTCGTCTACACTCACCGTCATTACCTCAATATCTTCAGCTTCATCAAGGTCCTGTGAGGCAGAAAATACGCATCCTTCAATAAGATAGAAGGTTATCCTGTTGCTCATGATGGCCGGATTGACCCATAAACTTTTCAGCAGATGGACAGACTTTCCGATAAAACCGGTCTCTTCTCGAAGTTCCCTTACAGCACAATCTTCCGGAGTTTCACCTTCATCTATAACGCCGCCGGGAGTTTCTACGGAGATTTCATCAGTTCCAAGCCTGTGCTGCTTCACCAGTATAAATTTTCCGTCCGTGGTCAGCGCGATAATATTTACCCAGTTGAAAGTATCTATTACATAAAAATCATTTTCTACATTTTTAGTTTTATGCAGGCAGTCAAGATTTCTCATCCTGAAAATTCTGTTTTCGTAATCTGTTTTCTGTTTCCTGATTTGCCACTTTTCCATTTATCTTTCCTTAACTATATATTCTGTATTTAAAAAAATTTATCCGTGTCCATCTGCGGCAAATCTTTATAAAAGCCGCAAGGCATGATTAATTATCCCGAAGTTTTATCATTACTTCTACGTCATCAGTAATTACTGCATAGGCAAAGTCTTTAACCGCATTATACTGCACGTCACTGTTTACAGTCCAGAATACAAATTTTTTCTTCAGGATTTCCGCAGCAAAAACAAATAGCTTTATCGATAGCGGGAGGTATTCAGTAAAAATATTAACAGGCGGATGAACCGACCACGGCCTGTATCTGACAATATCAAATATTTGTTTTAAAGGCTGTTCCTTCAAAGAATCAGTTTCGAAAAGCAGGCCCGTTTTAAAACCTGAATGTTTAAATGGCGGCAGCAATTCGTGTTTAAACGAGGAGATTAATATATTATTCTTCAGATTTTTTTTATTCAATTTTTCAAGGATCATGCGGGCGTCTTTCACAGTAAGAGTTTCCTCTTTCAGTTCGATGTTGATAAATTTATCCGCAGGCAGCGATTCGAGAAACGAGTCCAGGTCAGGTATTCTCTCACCCTTCCCTGCATCAAGAGTTTTCAGTTTATCCGAATTTTCGCGGTCGATATACCCATAAAAGCCTGTCATTCGCTGCAGTTCAACATCATGGAAAATAAAGTAGACTCCATCTGCAGATTTCTGTACATCACATTCGATTCCGTCCGCGCCGCACTCAAATGCTTTAGAAAAAGCAAGGAGCGTATTTTCCGGAAACTTTTTTCTGTAGCCACGGTGTCCAAGAATTAATATTTTTTTATTCATAATTACCATTCCAGTTCCGATGTCACCGCGAAGTTTATTCCTCTCTATACCGAAAGGCTTCCTTCAATAACAGTTATTCTCTATTTACAGCAGATATAGATTGTCGCGACACCGAATGTTTTTCTTTTATAATCAACCATGCTGAATCCTGCAGCATGTATTCTTTCGATGAGTGTATCCCTGTCGAGAAATGTGGATATACTTCCAGCAAGGTATCCGTATGCTTCGCGTTTACCGGAGAGTATTCCCCCGATAAACGGAAGTATCTTTGTCAGGTAGAGGTTATAAAAAAAATTTACTACGGGATTATCAGGCCTTGTCAGTTCAAGGATGAGAAGTTTACCTCCCGGCTTCAGTGTGCGGAGAGATTCGGAAAGAAACACATCAACATCCGGTATATTTCTTATTCCGAAAGCGATTGTGAGAAAATCAAAACTTTCATTTTTAAACGGAAGCTTGCCTGCATCTGCGGATATATTCTCTCCGGAAAGCCATCCCTTTTCCACACCTTTTTTCAGCATGTTAAATGAAAAATCGAGCGAAAAAAGTTCAGCTCCCCCTTTAACGAGCTGCCTTGTGAGGTCGCCGGTTCCGCAGCAGATATCCAGTGTCCGTTTACTCCCTGCACCGTCAATGAGGCGTACAAGGTCTTTCCGCCAGAAGTTGTCTATTCCGCCGGAGAGCACCCTGTTAAGCAAATCGTATGTAGGAACAATAGAGTCGAACATGGAGCGTACGTAGCGCTTTTTGTCCGACGGATCTGTATTGTTTAT
>DAONFJ010000094.1:0-12850 GCA_035403545.1 Spirochaetota bacterium | reverse complement strand
TATTATCCTTTGTATCTCCGGTTGTTTTTTCTTTTTCAGTTTCCTTAGTATCAGTTTTGTCTTTTTTTACATCTTCCTCTTTCTTCTTAACTTCTTCTGTTTTCTTCTCGATTA
This sequence comes from Spirochaetota bacterium, assembly GCA_035403545.1. Taxonomy (GTDB): domain Bacteria; phylum Spirochaetota; class UBA4802; order UBA4802; family UBA5550; genus WRGT01. The sequence goes on along the minus strand of DAONFJ010000094.1, from coordinate 12,736 downwards.
CCTTTTCATCTTTTTTAATCTTTTCTTCTTCCTTTACAATTTTCTTTGTATCTTCAGTAATCTTTTTTTCCTCTTTTTTTACTTCATCCTCTTTTTTCTTTATCTCGTCTTCTTTGACTTTTCTCTTTTCAGGATCTGCAATTTTCGAAGTTTCTTCTTTTTCTTTTTTTATCTCTTCTTTTTTCTTTTCTGTCTCAATTTTCTTTTCTTCTAATTTCTTTTTCTCATCCTGAGTTTCTTTTTTCTTCTCTTCCAGTATCTTTTTATTTTCCTCAAGATCTTTCCTGGACTTATCAATATCTTTTTCTTTGATCTTTATTACTTCATCTGTTGTCTTTTTGTTGTCTTTATCTTTTTTTACTTCGTCTTTGACTTTATCATCGGAAATAATAAAAGGATCTATTCCTCCGATCTCTCCCCGTTTGTTCTCTTCGGTAAGAGGTATGACTATCGCGGTTTTCCCCGGCCAGTCGCTCCATAAGATGGAAATTCCCGCATTATTTTTTGTCAGATGTTTAGTGACGGTAGTGCTGTATTTTGAAGAAAAATAGTCGATATTGCTTCTGTATATTGCATTGTAATAAGTAGTATACACAGCAATAGCATCAGCTTCCCGCTCTGTATATCCATACATCCCTTCCAGGTAGGCCGAGATAATTCTTCTGACATTGCGTATATGGTCAACTTTTGCATCCCTATCAATGAAGATTATGTCCGCAGAGAATTTTTCTTTGTCGTCTTTCGCCAGCGCCCTTAAAACAGAATATTTCATGTGATATCTGAATAAATCATCAGTTTTGCTGTTTTTTACCTGGTAGGAGAGCCGGTACCCGATGGACTTAATTTCACTTATACTTTCACTTTTGCTCCTTTTGCCGGAGTAGTTTGTAAAATCAATTTTTTTTGTTTTTATTTCATCAATATCTACTTCTATAGAAAAGAGAGATGTGGAAAACATAACAATCAGTACTGCAAACAGATACTTTTTCATTGAAAACTCCTGAAGTATAATAAATTGCGCTCACACATTACATATCATTGAAATATAATGTGAACTCATAAATTCCATCCATGAGGATCACTTCTTTAAAGGATTAAATCTGAAAATCCGGTAAAACCTATAGTATTTATAACTCTCTGAAAGACGCTTATAATTAATATGATATGTAATAATCAGAATTTTACAAGGAAAAAAATTATTTGCCGTGTTACGGGTATTTAAGGATTACGGCGGAAACTTTATACTTGACGGGATATTTTATTTTTTTATGGTAGATAACATATATTATACTACTCAGGGGCATCAGACTTTATTATGACAAAAAGAAAAGCATATCTATTCGATTTTGACGGGACTCTTGTAGACACAATGTCCGGTTTTGCAGATATTGCCGCAAGGGTAATTAATCAGTTCAATCCTGAAATTTCGGTAGAGCGGGCCAGGGAGAGATATCTCGAAACTTCCGGAAATCCCTTTTTCCAGCAGCTGGAAATTATAACACCGGGAGATCCTGCGAACAAGGAAAAAGCGAGAATATTCGAAGAGACAAAGATCGAAGGTTTTTTTAACTCTTCATTTACAACTGAAGTCAGGGAAACAATAAACATGCTCAGGGCGCAGGGAAATATTGCAGGTATTGCCTCAAATAATTTTCAGGAACTTATTGACAGGTTTGTAGCTAACGAAAAACTTGACTTTGATATAGTACTCGGTTTCAGGACTGGTTTTGAAAAGGGCCCTATGCATTTTGATTATGTAAGAGAGAAGTTTAACCTTGAAAAAGAGGACCTTACATTTGTCGGTGATTCACTGAAAGACGCGGAGAAAGCATTTGCTTACGGCATTAAGTTTGTCGGTATATGCGGTACTTTCAGAAGAAGTGATTTTTTAAAATACCGGAATGATATTGTAACTATTGAATCTATAAAGGAACTATTATATATATGAAAGCTATAGTACTTGCAGCAGGAACAGGGAGCAGGCTCGGTGAGATAACAAAGGCCAGAACTAAAGGTATGGTTCCGGTAAAGGGACGTAAGCTTATTGATTATCTCCTCGATTTTTTTGAGAGAGATTTTTTTGATGAGATTATTGTTGTGGGAGGTTTCTGTTATGAAGATCTCAGGGATCATATAGGAACCCTTAACTACAAAAATGTCAGAGTTATTGAAAACAAAAATTATCTGAAAGGTAATATCTTTACGCTTGTTACCGCTCTTAACGAGTTTAATAATGATTCTTTTCTGATAACAAATGTTGATCATATATATCCCAGGGTTATGTTTCAGAAAATGAAAAAGTCCCTGTCCGGAATTACCGGGATGTGCGATTTTGACAGAAGTCTCGGCGCTGATGACATGAAGGTTAAGCTTGGAAGCGATAAAAGCACAATACAGGCAATAAGCAAGCAGCTCGATGTTTTTGACTGCGGGTATATCGGCATGACCTATGTTGACAAATCCTGTGAAAATTTTTACAGGGCATCAGTCGAAAAAACTATAGAAAAGGCCGGCGAAAAAGCAGTAGTGGAAAATGTTCTCCAGTTAATGGCTGAGAATGAAATTAATGCTCCTAAAATCTGTGATCTCTCCGGTTTCGGCTGGTATGAGGTAGATACAGAGGAAGATCTTATGAGAGCTGAGAAAGGCCTTGAACACGATTCAAATTTTTGTTAGATGAGGTTAGTAATGTCTCACAATCTGGTTTATTATGGGAATGAAATTCTTTCGTCAGTAGCGGAAAGAGTTGATAATATTGATGGTGAAGTTGTATCAATCGTAAATGAGATGTTTGATATAATGTATAAAGAGAAAGGGATAGGGCTTGCCGCTCCTCAGATAAATCTCGGGCAGAGAATTATAGTTATTGATACCAGTGATGACAGAAAAGGTAAAATTGCCCTTGTTAATCCTGAGATTTTAGAATTTTCAGATATACTTGAGCCATACGAAGAGGGATGCCTCTCACTCCCCGGCCTTAATGCGGATGTTATAAGACCGGCGGAGATTCTTGTAAAAGGGATAACTCCAAATGGAGAGGAAGTTGAAATTGAAGCTTCCGGCCTTATAGCAAGAGTTATGCAGCATGAGATAGACCACCTTGAAGGAATACTTTTTATTGACAGGATAGAGAAGTATATAAAAGACGAATTACGGTCTGAGCTGAAAAAAATAAAAAAACTCAATAAAAAATAGGTTTCTGCCCGGCTGTATAAAACAGACCCGGAAATATTATAATGTATGGGACTGGCTGAAAGTAAACTTACTGTTGTTCCGGCAGAAACATAATGGAATCCCGGAATCCAATACAACTGGTCTTAAAATGAGATTTCGGTATTTGCCAGATTGGAAGACTCAAAAAACGGAATGACAGATCCCGAAACATCCGGCTTCAAGGCAATTCAATGTATTTTTGATTTTAATGAATATTTAAAATATAACGGTTCAGTAATAAAAATAGTGGTGATATGAAAGTAGGCTTTTTCGGGACACCCGACATCGCATCGCAGGTGCTTCAGAGATTGTGCAGGGAACATGATGTTGTCTTTCTCGTTGCGCCCGAAGACAAACGGTGCGGAAGAAATCTGCAGATACAGCACTGTGCGTCGAAAGAACTTGCAGCGTGTGAGGATATCCCTGTGCTCCAGCCTAAAAGCCTGAAAAATCCTGAATTTGCTGAAGAACTGAAAAAGTATAAAGCCGATATCTTTGTGGTTGTAGCGTATGGAAAACTTATTCCCCGTACAATCTTTGACCTGCCTCAATTCGGTACCATAAATCTCCACCCGTCACTTCTTCCCCGATACCGCGGGGCAGCGCCTGTAGAGTGGGCCCTGATAAATGGGGAGCAGGAGACCGGCGTTACAGTTCAGATGATAAACGAAGAGCTGGATGCAGGTGACATTGTTGTCCAGGAAAAAATTCTGCTCGATGACACCATCAATTCTGCGGAACTTTACGAACTGGTGATGCCTCTTGGCGAAGAGCTTGTACTTAAATCGATAGAACTCCTGTCACACGGGAACGAAATCCTTACACCTCAAGATAATAGCAGGGCAACACACTGCGCGAAGATTGACCGTGAGACTGCACATATACTTTGGAATAAAAGCTCATTGGAAATCCATAATCTCGTACGCGGTTTAAATCCTAAACCGGCAGCATGGACAACCTTCAGGAATATGAATATTAAAATATGGAGAACTACCGCTTTCCATGATGAAGTTATTGCACTTCTGCCCGGTGAGATATTTAAATTTCATAAAAAACGGCTTCTGGCAGGTACCGGCAATGGTATAATCGAAATACTTGAAATTCAGCCGGAGAACAAGAAGCGGATGGATGGCCTTGCCTTTATCAATGGATACAGGCTTGTGGAGAAGGAATTTTTTGAGTGAGAACCGGAAGTATTAACTAAAATGTCTTCTCCATTTTTCATGGGGAAGGTGCCCAAAGGGCGGATGGGGGAGACAAAGATAAGAATTGAACTGAAAGTTTTGTAATTAACGGTTTTAGTTCTTTAAATAATAACATTGAGTAAAATATGGGCTATAAAGATAGAGATATAAACAGAAAAAAAGAGAGAAGGGGAAGCCTCAGGCAATCTATGATTTCCAGCGATGCTGATGACCTGTTGAGCAGGGAAAAAAGCAAAGCAAGAGAACTTAGAGAATCAGCATGGTGGAAGTCAAAAATATCTTCCGGCCGGTGTTATTACTGCGGAGAGATTTTTAAACCTTCTGAGCTGACAATGGATCATAAAATTCCGCTTTCAAGGGGAGGTTTATCTGAAAAGATGAATATTGTCCCTTCCTGCAAAGAATGTAACAACAAAAAGAAGTATATGCTTCCTATAGAATGGGATGAATATATGGATAAATTAAAAAATCGTTAAAAAATAATATTTTTTTTATTGTAAAAACGTCCTGACCGATTATATAATAAGGTGATATTTTATATTTATGCTGCCGCATTGTGTACGGCAGGCATGAGTTCTGTTTTAATGGATTCAGCACATCACTGCGGAAGATTTTTAAAGGGTATCATCTCTTAGGATACCGTAAATTTTAAGTCATTAAGATCTTATATGGGTAAAATCCGGCGGGTTTTACGGAGATGCCTTTTAAATCCTGTAAAAAGTTGAGTCATTGTTTTAGCAAAGCCCGCGAATCCCTCAGAGGTGGGCCTGAAATACAAAAACAGTGAATTTGAAATTATACTAAAGTTTAAAGTCCCCCTCCGGGAGCTGGAGGGCAAATTATTCCGGGAGAACAGAATGCCTGATAATAGAATTTTAAAAAAAGGTGAAGTGCTTTTCCTTCAAGGTGAAAATCCTGTAAAACTGTATATGCTTCAGGATGGGGAGATTGAGATATTATCTGCTCCGGAAGAATTTATCGGGCTTGATAGTGATATTGTTATAGAAAAATCAGTTAGAGTCTGCAGTATTAAGGGAAGATCAATGCTTGTCGGCTTTTCAGGTCTCCTTATTTCAGAATACGGCAAATCAGCCAGAGCTGTTACAGACTCGGAAATAGTTGAATTCCCCATATCCCAGGGTGGATTCAAAGGAGTGGCCCAGAGAGATATAAACGGTTCAATAAATATGCTCAGGCAGATTTTTAATAATTTTACATTATCTCAGGCGCAACTGAAAAAAACAGTAAGCCTCTATATCCGTCTGGCCCAGATTGAAGACAATTTTCTGCTGCTTTATAATAATTTTTCTTCCGGGAACGGCCCTGAAATATTCAATAAAAAAAGTGAAGATCTTTATTCGGTATTCACTTTCAGTAAAGGAAAAATTCCCGATACTGTTTCTGCGGATTTTATTATCGAGGATAAAAGCGCATTGCTCAAAAAATCATACTCCGACAAAATGATTAAAGAAGTTATCGGGAACGATTATGTTGAACTTATAAAAAAACTTCTTAAACTTGACCCGCAGATTATGGCTGGTATTATCAAGAGCGATCCCGAGATACCGGTTTCAATATTTTCATCTATTGCAAACGCGGTCAACGGAGCACTTGATAATGTCCATGATGCGATGGATAAAGTTAATCAGAAAGCAAAAGTTTTATTCGGCAGTTCTGATAGCTGGGCCGGATATTTTACAAAGATGAACGGCATAAGAGACTGGAATTCAACCGGCCGTATATCTCCGGATTTTTTCAGTAATATGATGAAAATAAATTCAAAGCTTGATGGAATGTATTTTGAATTATCGGGAAAACGCCTTGCCGCATTTCCGGGATATTCTGTGCTTGCAAACGCATTAAGTGTTTCCGAAGTGAAAAGTGAGCAAAAACCCGCTCCGGATACAGCCGCGGTCACGGAAACTAAAAGTGATATATCAGCTCCCGCACTTATAAGTACCGGACTGCAGAAGTCTATTTATCAGATTTTTGAATTTTCAATGATAGAAAAGGATTTTCAGAACAGGATGCTGAAGCTTCTCAATGACTATAAAACCTTAAGCAGCTCAACAGGTGATGAATCAGATGCAAGAAAGCTGAGAAGGCATATTGCGCAGCTTTATTGGGATCTGTATAAACAGGTTTTTGCCAGAACTAAAATTGAATCGTCTGTTCCTAAAGCAGTGAAGCTTATGCTCACTTTCGGATTTCTTGATGACCAGCTCCTGGTGCCCGAACATCTTGTTGAATTGAATGACCTTGCGCGGATCCGTGAACGTGAAACGGATATGCCGGTTTGTCTTGAGTATGAATTTCTCTCTAAAATTTATGCAGGGCATGAGGAACCGAGTATTACTGAAATGGGTTTGACCTACGAGGCCTTCCTCCGCGAGCAGGATAAAACTCAGAAGAAAAAAGATGCGGCTTCCCATGAAGGTGATAATAATGATCAGAATCTCCAGAAAACTCTTCATGAAATTTCACAGCGACTAAAAACAACTGCGGCAGTCTGCTCCGGTTCTACTATTACGGCTTTCCCGATTCTCACTTCTGACATCGCCAGGGGAAGCCTTAAAAATATGTATGTTTCCAAAAGCAAAATTGATGCTATTGCAAAGAAGCTGATTAATATAGATTATTCGCTTTTCTACAGGGAAACAGTTCTAAGAATGGACTCTTCAAGAGAAATAATCCAGGAGGAGATTCTTCCATATTTAATTCTTGTTCCTATTTTCGGCACGAAGACCCTTCTCTGGCAGGAATTATCAGGAAACAATAAAAGATCCATGGGAAGATTTATGATCCCTATTCTGTTTAACGGTGATCTTGAAAAAAGCCTTATGCATTCATTTGCGTGCTTCAGGTGGGAGCTTACGAAAAATGTTAAAGGCGCCATGTGGGCTGATCCTATTGAGGGCGGAGTGACCGGGGAATACTTCGACTATGTGAATAATTTCAAAAAGATGTCAAAACTCTCTCCTGAAATGAAAGAGAAAATTGCTCTTAAATTTAAAAGTTTAAGAACCAACCGCGACAGATTTGCAGATGACTATCTTCTGTGGATTGAGTACGAGCGGGAAGGGATTATGAAACTCAATACTGTTGTCAGGGAAATGTTTTTTAAAAATATTCCCTTCAGGCAGGAGGTGAGAGATAGTCTTGAAAATATGCCGGCTTTCAATAAATTTGCTACCAGGTATAAAAATATCAGTAATAGGGACTTTCTTGCCTACGAAAGGAAATTTAAAAAATACCAGGATGCGTCAGGAGCATATCCGAAAGAGATTCAGAAATTTTTTGAATTTTTAAAAATGTAATATTTGAACAAATGATCAACGGGCATCATGTCATTGCGATCGGCCAAAAGAAAATGAAGCAATCTGTTTTTTAACAGAAAGAATTTATTTACAAATAAGATTGCCGCGCCGCTGCCGCTCTCCGCAATGAGAGTAATTAAATATTCAGGGTTAAGGGATTATAATATGATTTTCTGTAACAGGTTTTTTCGAAAGATGCGCGCGATGCTGCTTTTAGTAATGCTGATAAATGCCGCTGCCTGTGCTTCGGGGCAGGCGGAAAATAGCTCTGCTAAAGGAAATGGAACCCCTTTATTCAGTGATAACGGAAACGGCAATTCTGTAAAGAATAGCGATATCAATAAATACAGCAGTTTTCTTGTTAATATAAAAAGCTACTCCACTAACGGAAGTTATTACCAGAATAAATATGAGAAGCAGCTTCTCTCTATGGCAGGCGAGATAATTGAAGGACAGGATCTTGACGTGTCCAGAGAGAGTATCGGTTTTTACTATGATAAAAGATCCGCAAGAACTGACAGGCTTTTTTTCGGAGTTGATATAAATACAGTGAAAGAAAACAATCTGGATTACGGCAGATTTTCAGTTAAGCTTATCAGGGAAAATGTAAGCGGGATCATTGATTTAATGTATAAGTATAAATCGATACTTAACGAGAACGAAATCGTCGGAGTAGTTATCGGTTTTAAATGGACGGAAGACGGCAATGCGCAGCAGGTGAATATTTGGATAAAAAAAGATGATCTTCGCCTGTTTTACGAGGGGAAGATTACTTTGAACGAGATGTATCAGAGAAGTACAATGACCAATACAATAGGTAAAATTATACTTCTCCCAATATAGTTTCTATGACGGTGCATGTTTTTTTTATTTCCATCATGGTTCCGATACTGATCCGCACATAATCCGATTGTATCGGGCCGCGGAAATACCTTACAAGGATTTTCTGTTTTTTCAGCTTTTCATAAAGATCACCGGGTGTTATCTTCGGGTGACGTGTAAATATAAAATTCGCTTTTGACGGGACGATTTCAAATCCGAGTCCGCTTAACCGCTCTTCAAGATATTCCTTATTGCTTCTAAGCATTCCAATATTGTAATTAAAACTTTTTGTATCAAGCAGTGCGGCAGATGCTCCTGCAAGAGCGAGAGCATCAACATTATATGAATCTTTAAGTTTAAACAAACCTTTTATTATCTCTTCATCCGCAATCGCAAGCCCTACTCTCAGGCCGGCGAGCGAGTATGATTTTGAAAATGAACGGGTTACTATTACGTTATCAAATTCTTTGACGAGGTCGATAGATGATCCTCCGTAAAAATCTATATACGCTTCATCCACTACCAGGAGTCCTTTGTACTTTTTAATGAATTCTTTTATTTTGTTTTTTTCAGTGAAAGTTCCTGTCGGATTGTTTGGATTGGCAATTATTACCATGTCATATCCTTTGACAAGAAATTTATCAAGGTCAAGGTTAAGGTCCGCACCTAGATTTATTTTTTCAAATTTAATTCCATTTGACTGGGCCAGGGTGTCATAAAGGGAATATGAAGGATATGGGAAAGCGGCAATTCCGTTTTTTTCTATGAATCCCCTGAAAATAAGAGTAAATATTTCGTCCGAGCCGTTTCCTGCAAAGACATTTTCTGGCTTCAGTCCGTTCTGTTCCGCAAAAATCTCCCGCACTTTTATAGCTTTTGAATCGGGGTATCTTTTTAAGCTTCCATTCAGATTTTGTGCTAACGCTTTCAATACGCTCTCGAAAGGGGGGAACGGATTTTCGTTTGTATTGAGTTTTATATATTCATCCAGGTCCGCGGGCTGTTCGCCCGGGATATATTCATCCATGCTCTTAAGTGTTTTGTTCCAGTATTTCATTTTAACTCCGGGTATTTTTTATCTGTGAGCAGCGCCTATGATATCATGTATCGATGAGCAGGATTCTTCAGCAAGGTACTTTTCAAGATCAGACACAAGCTTTTCCGAGACTGAAGGCTCAATCATGTTTGCTGTTCCAATGGAAACGGCTGATGCGCCGGCCATCATGAATTCAATTACATCTTCTATATTGCTGATGCCGCCCATTCCGATGACCGGTATTTTTACTTTGCTGTAAATCTGGTATACGATTCTGACTGCAACAGGTTTAATCGCCGGGCCGCTCAATCCGGCAACTTTATTGGCGAAGTGGGGTCTGCGTTTTTTTATATCGATTTTCATGCCGAGAAGTGTATTCACGGCGGAAACTGCATCGGCACCAATCTCCTCAGCTCTCACTGCAAATTGAGTAATATCTGTAACATTCGGCGACAGTTTTACAATCAGGGAGCATTTGGTCACACTCCTTGCTTTCTCGACAAGATCTGTAAATATTTCGAGATTGGTTCCGAAGGCCATTCCTCCCTGTTTAACATTAGGGCATGATACATTCAGTTCCACGGCGTCAATGCCGTCTGTTTCCGAAAGTACCCTGCAGAGTTCCACATTCTCTTCGACTGAATGTCCGGCTATATTCGGGATTGCTGTTACTTTATTTTTTATCAGAAAAGGGAGCTTTTTATCCAGAAATTCAGCCAATCCGACATTCTCAAGGCCTATTGAGTTAAGCACACCGGATGGTGTTTCCATAATCCTGTTTCCCGGATTTCCTCTCCTCGGCTCAAGAGAGAGTCCCTTGGTAAATACAGCACCTATTTTTGATATGTCTATAAATCTTGAAAGTTCTTCACCATAACCTGCAGTTCCGGAAGCAACTGTAACAGGATTTTTAAGTGTGAGATTTCCTATTTTTATGCCGGTATTCAACATGAATCTCCTGATGTTTTTTATTTAACAATAATAAACCGTGAATGGAGTCAATTAAATAATTGGAGCTTTTTATAATTATTTAGGTCAAATTTTTGTTTGACACATGAACAAGTGATTGATTTTTATTCAATTTTATAGTATAAGTAATTGATATCATTTGTTAATTTGTATTATCAATGAGCCAGTGGTTTGTACTTTAACGGGGCCGAAGGTGCAGCAGCTCCTTAAAAAAGCCCCGGAGGGGAGTTAATGGATAGCGGGATTTTTCTGGCATTTGATATTGACGGTACAATTTATGATGCCGGTGACATCCTTGAGGAGTCGTTCAGGTGTGGAATTGAAAGCTTTATAAAAGACGGGGCTGCTGATTCACTGCATGTACCTACCAGGGCGGAGATTACTGTTACTCTGGGTTATCCTCTTGAGGAGATTTTTATGATGCTGTTCCCGTCACTTGAAGAGAAAAAAAGGTATGAACTCTCAATTATCTGTACAGTGAACCTGGTGGAGATGATCAGAGAAAAAAAGGGAAGTCTTATCGACGGAGTTGAAGAGACAATAAAAACATTGAAATCCCTTGATTATAATATGCTTGTGGCCTCAAATGGAGCCAGGTCCTATGTTGAGGCTATACTGGAAACCTATGACCTGAAAAAGTTTTTCTCGGAACCGTTTATCTATCCTGAAGGGCCGATTAAAAATAAAACGGATATAATCGGGGAATACCTTAATCTTCATCCGGGAAGAAAACTGATAATGATAGGAGACAGGTATACTGATCTCGCGGCAGCAAGAGAAAACGGAATTCCATTTATAGGCTGTGCGTTCGGCCATGCAGGTGCCGATGAGATAGAAGGTGAGAAATATATAGTTAATGATTTCAGGGATCTGCCTGAAATGCTGAAAAAAATTAAATTAAGCCAATATAACTAGATATTTTACAGTATGAATTATAATTATTGTCATTCCTGTGAATGCGGAAATCCATTTTTAGAATAGAATGGATTCCAAACGCGGGACTGAGCTTGTATAGGTATTAGCGGGGATGACAGAGTGTTAAAAAATTATTTTTATTTAGTAATTTGCCAGTGTACTAACAGGGTCTAAGGCGCGGCAGCTCCTTAATTGCCCCGCAGGGCTCCCTGCGTTCACAGCGACGAAACTGCTGTGAACGGCCTGATGACAATAAACATATGAATTTATAGGAGATATTCAGATGATTCTTGAAGATTACGGCTGGGATTCATGGTTTGATGATCAGTATAAATCTTTAAATATGCATTTAAAAACCGGAAGGGTTGTAGGTAATTCAGAGACTTACAAAATTGTTTGTGAAGACGGAATAATTGACGCCAGAATCTCAGACAGGCTTTTTTATTCAACTGCCTCAGACAGCGAGCTTCCGGTTCCGGGAGACTGGGTGCTGATTATTTCAGACGACAGTGATTCTGGATATTCGATTTACGACCTGCTCCCGAGACGGTCATTTCTTGCCCTCCCTGATGATGAGAATCAGGAAGAGCAGATTCCTGCAGCGGCGAATGTTGATTTTATACTTGCGGCGATTCCGGCCGGAGATGGCCTTGATCCCTCAATCGTTGAAAGTTTAACAGATGTCAGCCGTGACTGGGGTGCGGAGCCTCTTTTTATCTGCTATGGAAAACCGGCTGATAAGAATGAAAAAGAGAACTTCAAAAAAGCCGCAGGTGATGCCGGTATAATCTTTATTGATTCAATTGAAAATACTGCTGAACTGGCAAAACTCAGTGAAACTCTAACTCCGCGTAAAACTTACGCTGTTACCGGCGTGAATGTCAGGGATGTTTCTGCTATTATAAGTTACCTGACAGATGGTGAAATTTTTTCTGACGGGATGAATAGAACCAATAATGCTATATTGCATGTTCTTCCTTCTTCGGCAATACTTCTGGGCATTCCTCTTCCGGTAGACACGGAGTTATTTAACGGTAATTATGATGTTGCCGAGGGTGAAGATTTTCAGGATATAATTGAAATTGCAGGATTATGCCGATTCAGCGACTGCCGTCATATCAATGAGCCGGGATGTGCGATTCTGCATGCTCTCGACAGCGGAGAACTCGATTATGATTATTATAAAGCATTTATGAAAGAGTTGAAAAAGGAGTCGGGGAGAATTTCTGTATCAGATCAGCCGGATGTGAAGAAGCAGA
>DAONFJ010000093.1:3513-12901 GCA_035403545.1 Spirochaetota bacterium | reverse complement strand
TGCAAAAGAAGGGGTGTTCCTCTGAACACCCATGTGTAAAATCCTATTGCGATTCTCAGGAATCTATATTTAGATATCTTCATCAATGCAAGAATGATCCCCAGGGGGATTGAGAACAGTATAGTAACAAAATATAACTGTAATGTTAACACACTCCCCTTGAGGATAAAAACTGATGAATCTAATACGTATTGTATATAATTTTCCATAAACTATTTAAGAATTATATTCTCACCAAACCATTTTTTTGAAATCTCTTCGCCAGCTTTGTCACTTTTGATTTCATCAAGAACTTTGTCCAGTGCTTCTTTAAATGTAAGGTCATTTTTTCTGATACCTACACCATAAAGTTCTGTTCCCATATCTTCGCTGAGCACTTTATAAACGCCCGGTTTTTTTGCCATATTCCATCTTCCGACAATCTCATCAACAACAACAGCATCAATTCTTTTCGCTGCGAGGTCCATAAGTGCAAGAGTATTGTTCTCGTACTTTTTAAGCTCTTTAAGCTGTTTAACAAGTTCCGGTTTTGTGTTCAATGCGGTTTCGCTGCTGCTTCCAAGCTGGAGACCGACTTTTTTGCCTTTCAGCATTTCTATTGTGCTGATTGTGCTGTCAAGAGTAACCATAATTATCTGTCTGTTGTTCAGGTATGGTTTGGAGAATTCTATCTTCTGTTTCCTCTCATCTGTAATTGTCATACCATTCCATACTACGTCAATATCACCTTTGTTCAGACTTAGAATAATACCATCCCATGCTACAGGTTTGAATTCAACTTTAACGCCAAGTCTTTTAGCAGCTTCTTTTGCGAGATCAATATCAAAGCCGACTATTTCATTGTTATCCTGTCCTCTAAAACCCATTGGAGGAAACTGATCATCGAGGCCTACAACGAAAACACCTTTAGCTTTAATCTGCTCAAGAGACTTATCCTTTGTGTTGTCCTTTCCGCAGCCAGATGCAATAAATACGACTGCAATAAGTAAAGACAGGAACTTAATAGTTTTGTTTTTCATAACAACTCTCCTTTTTCAATTTTACAAATTGATTGCTTATTTTTTATGAGTAATCATTTTTAAATAATTACCGTCTGCATTATAGTTTTTTAAAAGGTTAAAATTCAATAAGAATTTTATACGGAGATATTAATTGTTTGTACTTATTTTCAGATGGTTCTAAATAGGATTTGATATTATATATCGGAAAATAAATTTACAAGAGGTGTACATTTTGCCAAGAATTAAACTTAAAGAACTTGATAAATACAGGTTCAGTATTGAACAGAAAATTTATATTTCTAATATAAATCCGGCAGGGCATGTTGGCGCGTCACAAATGGTTGACCTGATCCATGACGGCAGACATCAGATGCTTAAAAGTATGGGAGCGAATGAATTGAATCTCGGAGATGGAATGACTGGAACTATACTTAGTGACCTTGCTGTAAATTATAAAGCCGAACTGTTTCTTGATGAAATAGTTACTATTGAATCAGATATAGCTGAAATTGAAGAGAAGGGTTTGAGAATTTTCTACCGGATCAGAAAAAACGGTAAAACTGCAGTCCTTGCAGAGACAGGTCATGTTTGCTTTAATTATGCGGAGAAAAGTATATCTAAAGTGCCTGAAATTTTTATCAGTAAATTGAATGAAGCAAAGTAAGATTATTTTTGAAAGTCTGTTTCACCAGACTATGTTTTAGTTCTGTCATTCCGGTTCTGCGTCTTCAATTTTTGGAGCAAACAGGATGTTTGCCTGCCGGCATAGAACAGGACGTTCTGACAAAGCCGGCCAAATACCGGAATCTCATAAAAAAAGTTCACAATATTCATTCTATGAGATTATCGAAGATCTTCCTTCTGTCGCCGGCAGTCCGTTATACTTCTGCCGGAATGACGAAAAGTTAATTTTCAGAAATGTATCATCTGTTTAAAATATTTATTTTGATTTTAGAGAATAAACTCCGTCCCAGTTTTTGGATGGGGGTTTTTTCATGTAATCTTCACATCGTCCTACATATGTTTTAGATGGTCCGTCATCGGGAAGTATTTCAAGAGCGTCGGTAAAGAATTTTAACGCCTTCTTCCACTGATGTTCTCCGAACATTTCCAGTCCTTTGTTATAAAGTTCAATTACATCGTAAACTTTCTGAGGCAGAGTACCTTTAATTCCAAAAAGTTCATATATAACTATAGGTTCGGTTTTTCCGATAACACGGATTGTATCAAGCTTTCTGACATCAACATGATCTTTAACATTAGTATATGTATTTTCACTGATCATGGCTGTTGTCCCGTACCACTTGTTTGCGCCTTCAAGACGGGATGCGAGGTTTACAGAATCTCCCATTGCAGTGTAGTCCATTCTCATTTTAGATCCCATATTTCCTACAACGGCAAGGCCTGTATTCATTCCCATCCGCACAAATAGTTCATGCTGGCCGACGCTCCTCCATTTTTCCTGCATCTCCCGGAGTCTTTTCTTCATATCTATTGCGGCTTTGCATGCACGGAGCTCGTGGTCTATATATGGCTGAGGTGCGCCGTAAAAGGCCATGATTGCATCACCCTCGTACTTATCGATTGTTCCACCATGTGAAATAATTATATCTGTCATTTCGGAAAGATATTCGTTCAATAAAGCAACAAGTTCAGGAGGAGAAAGTTTTTCTGATATAGTGGAGAAACCTGCAACGTCTGAAAAGAAAATGGTTATTCTTCTGTTCTCTCCTCCAAGCTCAAGAGATTCGGGATTAAGCATGATCTGGTCAATAACGTCAGGTGCAATATATCGCGAGAATGCGCCCTTGATGAATTTTTTCTGGCTTTCTTCACTTATCAGCTTTATTGAAATGATTATAATAGATGGGAAAAGAAGAGCGAGATTAATTCCAAGCTGCTCCAGCCAGATACTATGAACTATAAAAAGGTAGAATGCAAGGATGTTAATAAAAAGAAATCCGAGAATCGCAGCAGCAAGTGATTTTCGGGAAGAGAGTTTCTGAACTATAAATCCTGTAAAAAGAGCTACTAATATAATAATTAAAAAAGCAACAGCTTTACCGGGAGTTTTAATAAACTCTCTCTGCATTATAGTATTTATCGTATTGTGATATGTCCCTACACCGGGGTATTCATTGTGCAGGGGGATTGAAGCGATATCAGAAGTTCCTGTCGCGGTGAGTCCAATAATGCCTATTTTGTTTTTAAGATCTTCGGTTCTTATAACAAGTTCCACAGTTTTGATATCTTCTGTAATTACATCTATCTGTTTCTTCTTTTCAGCAGTCGGATTAGTCCCTGCCTGGCTTTCCATCTTCTTTTTTTCAGTGATAAGGTTTTCAAGATAACTGAGTTTTTCTTTTTTAAGTTCTTTTCGATTTTTTAAAAGTTCCTGCCAGATTTTTTCTCTGTCGTCATCATTTTTTGCTGCTGCCAGCAAAGCGGAAAGTTTTTCAATTTCCGATTCAAGTACAAATCGTTTCTGTACACCTTCCGTTCCGCCGGCATTATCGAAGAATTCATAAACACCATTAACAAAGTTCGGATATTCAAGAAGTGCATAAAAGGGGATTGTATGAAACGATGTCTCAATCGGGCCTTTACCCGCCCAGTTTACAAAAATCATTCCGTTTTTATTCATAGGTATAACTATGTCTTCATATTTCTGTTTGATTTCATTAAAAGTATTTTTCAGGATTATATTTTTATCCGGATTAATAATAATGTTTTCTTTTTTAACACCGCAGGCATCAATAATCATTGAAAGGGCAAGATTGAAATAAATTCTGCCGTCAAAGACCTGCACAAGACGGACTCTTCGTATTGTCCCGTCTATATCGGTAAACCTGTTTACAAATCCGAAATTTTTTGCTGAAGTGAGCATCTCATTTATAGGATAAACAATTGCTACGGTTTCCTTTTCAGCGAGGAGCTCGAATTCCTTTTCTCTTCCCGGTGGAACAGGTATTGAGGCAATAGATTCAAAACGTTTTTTCCCTTCAATAAAAGCATGTGTTTTTTGTCTTTCAATTATATCAGGTGTGGGCTGATCTTCACTGAATGTATAAGCAAGTATTGCTGTACCATTATTTTTAATGCCCTCAGAAAAAATGGCGTCATTGTTTTTTAAAACAGATATAACTTCTTCCTGAGAAATTTTTTTTCTTGAACCGGCCTGATCCATCAGGTTTTTATAAACTTCTTCATTTATCTGCTTTGGAGACGGATCTGGAAACATTATATCAAATGAGACCTGTGACATTCCTATTTCTTTCATTATCTTAAGGCCTGAGGCATATATATCACGTGTCCATGGGAATTGTCCCAGGGCTGTTGTACTGTTATCATCGATATTAATAAAATATAGCTTATCCCATTCTGCAATAGACGGTTTAACTTTCATCCTGAGGTCGTAGAGTTTTAATTCAAACTGATTGTATAAGTCAGAGAAGCTGAATGGTATAATAATAACAGCAGCAATAATTCCGATTGCGATCCCGGCAAATTTGTTGGTTTCAAAAAATTTGTTCAGTAATTCAGTGATTTTTTCGCGGCTCAAGTTAGGCCCTCCTTTTTTCTAATTAAAAGCCCCCATCATTATGGATGGGGGCCTGCTTATTCAGTAAAATTATAGTTTATATACTCAGGTTGACGCCTGCCATAACAAAGGTTCTTTCTCCGGTAGATGAATCATATGCATCACCCGGGAGAAACAGGCCGTAATTTACATACATAGAGAGATCGTAGAACATCTGCCATCTTAATGAAACATCAACTCCCTGTCCAATAAAAGCCTCGGGAAGAACAGCTTCGCCTGAGTTGATTGCAGCTTCTTTTTTATCTTTCATATAGTAATCATATTTTGCGCCGATACTCATTTTTGATATTGGAGTAAAAGAAAAACCCGCTCTGAATATATGGATATTACCCAATGCAGGCTTAAGAGCATAGCCTCCTGAAAAAGTTCCGAAGTACATAAAACCGGTATCCTCTTCACCTGAACCTGAAGACCTGTTAGAGGTTGAGTAACTTGTTCTGTATTTATCTCCTGACCCGTACGCGTACTGCAGAATAAGAGTCGGGTTGAGTGCAACAGGTATGTAATAGCTGATACCGCTGTTTACTGCATAGGCTGCAATATCAGACTCTTCGTTTGGAGCAGAAGTGTTGGTCACATAACTTGTGCCTGTTTCGTAAACAAATTCAGCGAAATATGAAAAATCGTTAAACACTACACCTTCAAGCCCGGCACCGTAGTATTGAGAATCGTATTTTGTTTCAGCATCGGTTGTCTGGTCAGCCATATCAAACTGGGCAAGGCCGAGCAGGTAGAGCTTCTGGTTGTAGAATGCCGTTGTTAATGTGCCGCCGCTGAAAGCTCTTTTAGCACCGTCGGTTATATCTTTATCGCTTAATCCGTAGGGATTATTGTCTTTCTTCAGCAGCCCTGAATACATTCCAAGCAGTTTAACACTAAAAGTAGAGCCGAATAACGAAGCTTCCCCTCCATCACCGCGCCCGTTAAGAACAAGACCGGAACCGATTGAATAGTACTTTCTTCCGAGAGAAATATTAAAAGTTCCGCTGCCTGTAGATGATGAGAGATAAGCAAGGTCAAGGTCGAGAATATTATCAGATTCAACGGATGAGTAACTGCCATCGTTTGTAGTGATTCCCATGTATGAATCTTTACCTCTTATGTAAAAGAAACTGTTGCTCCAGAGATAGGTTTTAGCCCATACACTCGTGTTAATGATATAAGATCCGAGCTTTCCGCCATCATTGTCTTCATATAGATAAATGGGGCTTACTATAGCTCCATACTGAATTCCCTTCGTAGAAAATGAATAATCAGGGAGATTAACTTTCAGGTCTGTATCAGTATCTGATCCGTAAAAAAAACGGTCTTCATCTGATTGTGCAAAAAGAGCTGATGAAACGGTAATAATAAGAATAAACAGTATAAATTTTATTTTCATAATTATTTACCGCCTTTGATATCACTGATTTTTGAGAATAATTCAATCAGTTCAGAACCTGTGAGTTTGTCATTCTCACTTCCTTCACTGCTGAATATCCCATTTGCTGCACAGGCTTTATAAGCATATCTCTCAAAATCAAATATCATATACATGAAGCTTCCGTCAAGATCAAGGTATCTTGCTGTCATAAGTGAAGCCATTCCTTTTGAGAGAGGATCATTTTCAGTATATCCTTCAAGGGTGTATGATTCACCGGCTGAAATCTTTTTACCTTTTGCTGAAACAGTGCTTCCTGACTGAAGTTTGAACATTATCAGGGCATCCCCATATGTAGCGGTGCTCTTACCATCAAGTTCACTTAAAAAAGTAACCTGGGTTATATCCTGGCTGAAACTTATACCTGATAATGAAAGAACTGCAATAATTGTAATATAAAGAATCTGAACTTTTTTCATAATATTGCTCCTTATCAACTGAACGACTAATTACGGCCATATAATTTTAAGATTAATATCTGCATTTTGAACCTGGTTATCCAGTATTGAGATATCTCCGCCGGGGCTTCCTGTCTGATCATCAGAGTAAAGCATAGTTACGATTTCGTCAGCAGTAAGGCCGTTTCCGTACACCTGAATGATAGATGCATTTTTAACATCATTCAAAATGTTAAGAGCTTCAGCTTTTGAATACATCTGTATGAATTTCTGTCTTGCTGAAAGCGTATTGCTTCTTCCAAGAGTATTGGTTCCCTCAACAACACCTTTTACTACTTCAATAATCATTCCGGTATCAGGACCGTAGGAAATATTCTCTTCAGTACCGCGTACACTTGAAGTAGCAATAGGTGAAGAGACCTTAAATATGGTCTTTACATTACCCTCCCTTGGGACTTTAGCCATGATTCCGCCGCGTTTGAGCCCTATATGGGTATTGGTATCAGTTTTCGTTTCTTTGCTGAAAACCTGTATCATAGTGAAGGGCTTGATTCTTATTGTATGGTTCTGTGAATTTAGTTTTATATCAGCATAGGAGTTTGCTCCGGTACTGATTTTAACACCTTCAGCAAGTTTCTGCCCGGTTCTTAAAGGAATCCATTTGTTCCCTTCTTTATATGCCGCACTCCCTTCAACTTTTAGAACCGAAATTTCCGCGTGAAGGGCGGCCGTAAAAAACATTATTAAAATTGATGCTATTGAAATTTTTATAAGTTTCATTTTTATGCCTCTTAACTATTAAATTAATTAGAGAATCATTTATTAATAAAAATAAAGTTTATTTAATAATATAATGAATTAGCTCTATATTGCGACAAATTTTATAAATAAAAAAATAATTAATATTAATGCTAAAACAAGTAGAGTCGATCCTGCAGGCTTTCAATATTAAGATAATTATTATCTTTGCTGCAGATAACCTATTTTTAAATTATCTTATTTCAGAGATATAATTTGAAGTTCTAAAAATAAGAAATATTTGAAATAATAATCGACGGTATTTAAGTATTTAGTTAAATTATAAATTAATATATAACTTTAAAGGAGTTGGATATTATGAAGAAATTAATCGTTCTGGTATATATGGCTGTGGCTTTGATAAGTATAGGCTGCTACGATAATGCAGAAAAAGCGACAATCCGTATTAATCTGGGAAATATCCCAATCGCAAAACAGTCTGAACAAAAGTCGTTGCTTGATAGAATATTTTCTTTATTTATAAAAGATGCATATGCACAGACAACTGCTGATGATCCGTATTACATAGATATCCTGCATATTGCAATCTATTCAGGAGATACTGTTATTGCCAATGAAAGTATTAATGGAACTGATGTGGCAGTGGATGGGAATTCCAATAGTTATATTGAACTGACTGTACCTGAAGGTGATGTTACAGTACTGGTTGTCGGAGAATATAACAGTGATGGTATATTCGCAAACTATATTGGATCTGAAAAAGTAAAACTCAACCCGGGAAATAATGATGTAAATGTTATGATGAAGAACAGCAGTTCATGGTCAAGTGGTCTGAATATTTCATCAGTTGCTGATACAGGTACAATCAGCTGGAATAGTTTAGGGATTCCTTTAAAGTATCAGATAAAAGACCAGTCGGGGAATATTGTTTATGAGGGTACAGGGACTCAGGCTGATTCGCTGGTTGGAGGTTGTAACGGGTATCTTTTCGAAATGTATCTGGTATTTGATTTATTCGGAATTTCAACAAATTACGTTGATACCGTTTTAGTATATGATAGTAATCAGTGTTAGATGTATTTCGGGTTTACTTTTTGATAAACATTTTCTTTAAAATCAGGAAGATGCCGGGATTTATTATTTTTGTATGAAAATGATAATCCTTTTATTTAAGGGAATTTGGCGGAACTGTTTCAGTTTGAATTCGTAAATTACCCTATCCCGGGTACAAAATGTGATTTATAGATTTTTATTAAATATTAGTTAAAAACATTGATATCAGAATTTTATTCATTATATTAAAATATTATTAAACTGGAAGTAACATTAAAAGTTTCGATTTATGTACTTCTATAAAAATTCACTTTTGATGTTTATTTCCGGCAAATGCTGGATTGAAAAAAGGTGAAAGTTATGAAGAAAATAATAATTTTTTTAGCCCCGATTTTAATCTTAATTTTAAGCTCCTGTTATGATGGCAATAAAAACGCAACTGTCCGGATAAATCTCGCTAATATACCTCTCACAAAGCAGATTGAAAAAAAATCGTTACTGGATAAAGTTTTTTCAATTTTCGTGCAGAATGCATATGCACAGGCATCCCCCGCAGATTTAGTAAAGCTGTACATTGCAGCAGTTAAAGACGGTGAAGTATTAACTTCGGAAGATTTTACCAGGGAGGAAATCGATGCAGTCAACAGTGTTGCTGAATTTGCTGTACCTTCAGGTGTTAACGTCGCAATAATAGCTGTAGGTGAAATGTCAGGCGGTTCTGATTTTTATTATGATGGAACTTATGTTGATCTGACTGCAGGTGAAGAGGTAACAGTAAACCTGACTATGGGTTATCTTCAAAGCAGGCTGAATTTTACCAGGGCAGCGGATGATACAAATGCAAGTTGGGCCAGTATACCAGGTGTTGTGGAATATGCATTATATCGTAATGGAAACGAAGTTTATAGAGGGAAAAGCACAATATGGTATGGAGATCCGAATACTGGTTTTGATTTGTATGTCTCTTTTGGTGTTACAGAAATAAGTTATAATTACGGCTGGTAGCAATTTGTTAACGGAATTGATTTTAAATTTCAGTTTTAATTAAAATGTGAATCTTGCGAAATACATAATTCAGTTTAAAAATGTCAGATCAGAGATGCAGGGAATCATCTAACTCTTTCCTGTCTATGAATTCTGGGTGCCTATGAAATCA
>DAONFJ010000093.1:0-3413 GCA_035403545.1 Spirochaetota bacterium | reverse complement strand
GCAGGGAATCATCTAACTCTTTCCTGTCTATGAATTCTGGGTGCCTATGAAATCATTAGATTTCTATGTCAGAGATGTAGAGAAGATTCAGCATGTATCCTCTTTTCAAAAATGAGTTGAAGGATTTGAGGACTGATTATGAACGTTTACGAATTCCATTTGCAAAATTTGAATCAGCAAAAAAGTTTTATAAAAACTGATAATTTTATAGCTTATCCTTGTTTTAATTTTGATGCAGGTGTCTCATAGTAAGTTTCAGATAACCATATTTTTATATAAAAAAGCTTGCCTTATTTTAAGCCAGCCCTCTTATAATTTGCAATTTCATACTAACTAACAAAGTATATTCAGGAATTATTACTGAATTATAATATTAAAAAGGAGAAAATTATGAAATTCAGCAGGTTATTCATTGTGTCTCTTATTATTATATTAGCGCTTAGTGTTTCAGTCTTTTACAATCATGCGGAACCGGGTTATGGGAACGGGGATTCAGCATGCCTGGATGGTGCTGCAGGAATGGGTACATATGAAGCATGCTTAAATGAATGTAAAGCATATGCTCCACTATTCAAGGATGGTACCCTTCAAATCAGATATGGTGCACCGACTGGTTTTCAACCCGGAAAGTGTGAATGCTGTGGTGTTTATAAAGATCAGGATTAACCAGCTCTGATTAACCGAATACCCCTGACGAAAACTTATAGACCTGATGGAACAAAGGTTGCAGGGAGAAAGAGAGTGAAAAAAGTCAGTTTTTTTTATTTAATTAATTGGAAAAAATAAAAAAGAACTGAATATTGGGGCATGAAAAAGAAAACGCCCCATCACTTGTATTATAAGACATCTATTAATCTTTTTCTGCCGCAGTAGACATGGTGCTTATTCTAAGTTGTGCCAGTCAGCAGAGCTGAACCGGTTTCATTCTTAAGTTAAAGTCAATATGATTTCCTGCAACAGTAATACCCTCAATTATAAATTTCCTTTATTATTCAACTGAATCGAAATTATTATTAATCAATGATAATTTCAAATGCATTTTCGAATTCCATGTTAATGATAAGAAATAGAATTTTTTATCAAATTTTTGAAAAAATTCAATCTGCTTGAAGGAGTTGCCCCAAAACATTATGATCCATTTCCCAAACTCCCTGGACCGGTTGTTGAATGGTTTATTCCATGGTGGTTGGGTAATTTTGAAGTTAGCCCAGAATCCAATAAAATCTTCCGTTTTAATAAAAAATTTCAAAATTTAACACGCCATAGACGTAGAAGTTATTATTAAACAAAGGAGGATTACTATGTCAGACCTGATTCATAATTCGTTATTCCGCAGTATAAGGGGAAGAGTGGGGGATCTTGTGTTTTATGAAAGAAATGGAAAACAATGTGTAAGGAGGTATGTTACTCCTCACAATCCTGACACTAAAGCCCAGAAAAAAGCCCGTACTTCATTATCTGATGCTGTTGCCGCATGGCAGGCTCTCTCGCCTGAAGAGAAAAATTCATGGAATAAAAAAGCGAGTAGAAAGAAGAGAAAGGGGTATAATGTTTTTATTTCTGAATTTACGAAAGATGAATTTAAATCTCAGCACAATTTAACAGAACAGGCAGAGAATGATAAAGAAACTTTGATAGAATAGTCCGTTATGGTATATGCATTACTTGCCGGTGCCGTTTCGTTTTATAATGTGTTTCCTTACGTTGGTTAAGGCATATAGCTGGAGTGATTATGGTTTAATTTCGCTTTTATATGCGAGATTCAGGCTTTGCACTGGCATTAATCAGGTGTTATATATGAGAGTTGCATGAAAAGCCATTTAAATAATTTTATGGTTATAGTATGAGCACTGTAAAAACTGTTTGATTAAGTATTAATTTTAATTATAATAGAATCCATAATGACAGAACGAATTAAATACCTGGATTCACTTAGAGGGCTTGCTGTTATACTGATGGTGCAGCAGCATCTTCAAAGCTGGTTATGGAATAAACAGTGGCTGTCGTACGGAATTACATTCTCACAGCACCCGGTTATGCTCTCACTAAATTTTCTAGGAAATTTTTCCGCAGCGATATTTCTGATTGTTGCCGGGATCGGTTCTGCGCTGTTTTATGATAAGAACACAGTTAAGTACGAAGTTTTAAAAAGAGGAGTTTTCATTTTACTTTGCGGATATCTACTGAATGTCATTTCACCTCACTGGTTTAAACCCGGTTCATGGTATATACTTCATACAATAGGAATTGCGGTTATTTTATCTCTCATTTTAAACAGAATTAATACAACAGGTCTTGTCATACTTTCTGCATTGTTTGTAATATCTGCTCCATTGATCCAGACATGGCTTAATACTCCTTTAATGCTTGGTAATAATTTTATGAATGATGCATCAAGGAATGGGGGAATGCTGCGTTTAATATTTGCTGAAGGCCATTTCCCGGTTTTCCCCTGGCTTGGATTTTTCATTAGCGGAATTATCTGTCAGCGGCTGATTATATCTGATAAAAAAAATAGAATTCTTATTATTTCCGTTTTGCTGATTTCAGCAGGGAGTTTGTTCAGATGGTTCTATGTGTATGGATTTTTCTTTGCGACTGGAGGCAAATTTTTCAGAATTTTTGTTTTTCTTCCATATGTTTATCCTCCTTTACCTTCTTTCATTATGATTGTAGGAGGGATCGCGATATTACTGCTTTATATATTTTTGATTTTAAGCAACTCTACTTTAAATTTCTTTTTTAATTCATTTTCCTCTGTCGGGAGATTATCTTTATCATGGTTTTTTATTCATATAATGATATTTAATGAAATGTTTTCACTGATTGGTATTAAAAAAATATTTAATGCACCAGCAGCTCTTTTTATCATACTTATAACAATTATTATTATAATTCTGCTTTCTTTGTTTTGGAATAAGCACAGGTTAAAATTCAGCATTGAATGGTTTATGAGAAAAATTATAAAACTCTAATATATTGACATTCGTGTAGAATTTAGTATCTTGTATTATCTCAGTGTTAGTAAGGAGGATTGTATGTCTGGAAATAAGATTTTTGGAATAATATTTATGCTGTTTATCACTACAGCATCAGCAGCAATATTAAGTACAGGCTGTTATGATGATAACGAAGCCAGGGTTACTATACATCTTGAAAGGAATGATTTAGCATTTCAAAAGGAAATAAAACAGAAGCGAGTAATAGACAGAGTCCTGGAGTTTTTCAGCACTCCCGCCTATGCAGTAATCGGATGGAGTAGTGAACATGGACAATACAGTACTCTGACTTTGAGAATAAGAAGCTCATCTTTCAGCGAAATGACATATTCAATACCTCAGAGTGCAACAACCTACACTGTTGAAGTCCCTTCAGGAAAGGATATAACTTTTGAAATTATTTCAAATACAACA